>NZ_JAPQLN010000050.1:0-3019 GCF_028981745.1 Wolbachia endosymbiont of Drosophila tristis
ACCTGAGCTACTACCAACAAGAGAACAAGGGTTTAAAGTACAGCCAAGAAGATGGGTTGTAGAAAGGACTTTTGCTTGGGTTAATAGGAATAGAAGGCTATCGAAGGAGTATGATTTACTCACAACATCCACTGAGAATTTCATATACCTAGCTATGAGTAGGGTTATGTTAAAGAGGGAATATGCTTGAATTTACTAGTTTCCGGACAACCTCTTACAATTACGTTGTACAGTTCTCCTTCTATTTCGTTATACACTTTATAAGCCTCACAATAAAAATTGAATATAAAAATTATTACTAATATGGTATAATTATTATGAAAAAGCGTGCTATGCTTTAACAATAAGCTAGTATATAAATATGGGGCTGTAAATCAAAAATTTTAGCAATCTAAAGAAATTTTACTATTACCTTCTATATTGAATTCTCTACGAAGATCAGCAGACAAGTTTATGCTTTCCCAAGAAAATCCACCGTCACTTTCTGACTCTTGACCAAAATGTCCATAACAGGCTGTACGTTTATATATAGGATGATTAAGCGATAAATGCTTGATTATGCCTTTTGTTGATAAATCTATATTATTCTCGATAAACTTTTTAATTACTCTTTCCTCTACCTTATTCGCACCAAATGTATCAATATAGAATGAAGTAGGTTTTGATACACCAATTGCATAAGAAAGCTGCACAAGACAACGTTCAGCCAAACCTGCAAAGACAATATTTTTAGCAAGATATCTTGCCATATAAGCCGCAGATCTATCAACTTTGGTTGCATCTTTTCCGGAAAACGCTCCTCCACCGTGTGGAATATAACCTCCATAAGTATCAACCATAATTTTTCGTCCGGTTAATCCACAATCACTAACCGGTCCACCAATAACAAATCTACCAGTTGGATTGACTAAGAGATTTTCCTCAGGACACATCCATCCTTCAGGTAAAGATGAAACTATGTAAGGGTAAATTATTTCTTTTACTTTTGATTGATCCAAATCCTCAGGGTGCTGTATTGAGACAATAATACTTTCAGCACGTACCGGGAGGTTATTCTCATATGCCAAAGTGATTTGTGACTTTGCATCTGGACCAAGTTTTGCTTCTTTAACTGCGCTCATGATATTTTTCAGAATCGAGTGTGCATAAAAAATGGGTGCCGGAATAAGGTTTTCTGTCTCTGTTGTTGCATAGCCATACATTATGCCCTGATCTCCAGCACCTTGATCCAACCCTATTGCAATGTCATTTGATTGCTCATGCAGCAATATATTTACTTTCACTTTTCTCCAGTGGAACCCATCGTGCTTGTAACCAATATCTTTTATTGTATTCCGTACAATACTTTCAATCCTGCTATTTTTGATGTTAGGCCCAAACACTTCCCCAGCTATAATAACGTTATCTTTGGTGACTAAAGTCTCTATTGCAGCTCGCGCAAAAGGATCAGTAAAAAGGTACTCATCAAGTATTGCATCTGAAATTTGATCTGCTACTTTATCTGGATGACCAGCCGCCACTGATTCACTGGTTACTAAATTTTTATATAAACTCATGTTTTTGCTTATACAATATCAAAACCGCTATAGAAAACACAGTTAGTAACTACTAAATGGTGGGTCTGGGAAGAGTTGAACCTCCGACCTCACGCTTATCAGGCGTGCGCTCTAACCACCTGAGCTACAGACCCCTGATTTATTCAAGCTGAAGCTTTCATATTATCTGTAGGCAAGATATCAATAAAAGTCTTTTTATTTGCTGATCTTCTAAAGCTGACCCAGCCTTCTATTTTAGCAAAAATCGTATGATCTTTACCTATACCAACATTCTTTCCAGGATGGAATTTTGTGCCTCTTTGGCGCACAATTATGTTACCAGGAATAACCTTCCCATTCTTCTTTATTCCTAACCTACGACCCGCTGAATCTCTACCATTACAGGAACTACCACCTGATTTTTTAGTTGCCATATCTTACCTCTTACTTTTGAAGACTAATTTCATTTATACGAAGAACAGTTATATACTGCCTATGACCAGTTTTCCTACGGTAATTTTTTCTTCTTTTCTTCTTAAAGATTATAATTTTTTCCCCCCTGCACTGCTCCAACACTTCAGCTTTAACAGTAGCATTAGATGAATAAGATAAGCCACTATTTGAAATACAAATCACCTTATTGATTTCCACCTCTTTTTTTTCTTCAGCTTCTAACTTCTCTACCTTTATTATACTACCTTCTTTTACTAAATATTGCTTTCCACCAGTCTCAATTACTGCAAACATGATAAATATAAATTATTGTTATTAACTTTAATCGTAAACGATGTCATATACGCTGTCAATATAAATAAAAAGCATGACTTAACGTTCTTTTTGAGCTACTAAAATACTTCTATCTGTTTTCATCTTTTATCTACCTTTTCTCAGACAGTAGACTTCTTGCATAACCTAAGCAGAAAAAAGGCAAATAGTTATTATAGCTCTAAGTTTACCGACACCGTCATGCAAGTAGCCCCTTCTCCTGTCATCCGAGTAGCTTGACACTGGTTCCTTTATGACGATGTCATCCAAGTGTCAGCTACTCGGATGACAAAAAAAGGAGCACTAGGATGACATCATCCTTTTTTGGGATTCCAGTGTCACGCACTGGGATGACAGCAGTCCTACGTCATACCGCCGCGAACCGTCATACCGCGATTCATTCGCGGTATCTCAGCCGCTAACAAGCAGCGGGATGACGATTGTCGTTTAGCCATAAACATTAAGGAATTTACCAAATAAAAAAAAAGGCAAAAGAAACCCTAGTCATTGTCTATTTTCAGTATTGGCGTTTTTTAAGTCTTAAACACTGCAATTTAGCTGCTTTTAATTGCAACTAACCTACGCTGCAAATGTTTAAGAAATTTACTAAGCAGAAAAAAAGACAAAGGACCCCCGAGTTAGCTAGTCTTTTACTATCTCTGTCGAGTATTGGCATTTTTTGATGTCTTGTAACGCTTTATAAGCGCGTTCAGCTTATT
>NZ_JAPQLN010000051.1:0-8952 GCF_028981745.1 Wolbachia endosymbiont of Drosophila tristis
GGTTTAAAGTACAGCCAAGAAGATGGGTTGTAGAAAGGACTTTTGCTTGGGTTAATAGGAATAGAAGGCTATCGAAGGAGTATGATTTACTCACAACATCCACTGAGAATTTCATATACCTAGCTATGAGTAGGGTTATGTTAAAGAGGGAATATGCTTGAATTTACTAGTTTCCGGACAACCTCTTACTTTGTTTGCAATTAGAGTTTCTACTACATCCTTATGGCCCTTTGCAGCAGCAAGATGTAAAGGAGTCTTGTCCACAATACCTTCTGCATTAACATCTGCTTTCTCAACTAGAATTTTTACTACTTCTATGTGGTTCTTTTCAGCAGCAATATGTAAAGGAGTATATCTTTTATTATTTTGTGCATTAACCGTTGCTCCTTTTCCAGTTAGAATGTCTACTACATCTTTATGGCCCCCTCTGGCTGCAAGATGTAAAGGAGTCTCGTCCACAATACCTTCTGCATTAACATTTGCTCCTTTTGCAATGAGAGTTTTTACTACATCTTCGCAGCCCTCTCTGGCAGCAAGATGTAAAGGAGTCCACCCATCACTATTTTTTGCATCAACGTTGATTCCTTCTGCTTTTGATAGAACTTGTACTATCTCTTTGTGGCCATTTGTAATAGCAAGATGTAAAGGAGCCCATCCTTTATCATTTTCTGCATTAACATTTGCTCCTTTTCCAATTAGAGTGTTTACTACATTTTCGTGGTTCTTTTCAACAGCAAAATGTAAAGAAGTCCATCCATCACCATTTTTTGCATCAACAATTGCTCCTTTTCCAGTTAGAATGGTTACTACATCTTCGTGGCCATAGTGAGCAGCAATATGTAAAGGAGTAATTTTATTATCATGTTCTGCATTAATATCTGCCCCGTTTTCAATCAGAGCTTTTGCTACATTTGCACAGTTCCAATAAGAAGCAAGATGTAACAATTTGACTTCCTTAGAATTTTGACCACGAGATATAGTAAATATGTAATTTATGCCAGATCCACTATCGTTGTCAGGTTTACTCTTTTCCCACTCTTGACATAAATCTGGATCTTCTTCTTGTAACTTAGCTTTTATTTTTTCAACTATATTGTCCTTGCTCAAATCTGAAAGGTCATTTATTTTTTTTAATATTTCCATAAATTTGTCATATTTCATAACTTCCTCACTTAAAATACATAACTTAGTTGTTATATCTTTTAACATAGAAGTCAAGAACCTAAATATTCGTTATTATCTTTCCTTAAAGAGTCATTTAAGTTATATTACAGACTATGAAAAACCTCAACTTTAGGAAGGAAATCAAGTTTTTTTCTCTGTCATTTATAATTTTATTTGTTCTATGGACTGTATTGTCTGGTTATTTTGAGCCGTTTTTTATTTTTTGTGGAGTGTTTTCCTCTATATTCACATCGTTTATCTTTAGAAGGTTGATAAACGCTGAAAGAGCTCTTAGCCAGATTTTAAATAGTACGAGTAGACTGTCGTTTTATAAGTTAGTAAGTTATATACCATGGTTAATGTACCAAATCATTTTATCAAGTGTTTATGTAACAAAAAAGGTGCTACAACTCAAATCTAAGCTTGAGCCAATCATTATTCTAAGAAAATGCAAAGGGCATAATGATGAAAGCATTGCGTTATTTGCCAATTCAGTCACAATCACTCCCGGAACTTTAACTATCAATGTTGAAAGTAAGCAGAAAACATATTTCTCTACCATGTATTTGATAGATAAAGATCTTGAAAGCGGCATTTCTGAAATAGAAAATAAAATCTTAAAAATACTACGTTCAGTTAAGTAATTGCTTTAAATAAGTTAACAGCATCCTTATATTCCCTTACAAGACTTTCAAGCATTTCTTTTGGAAGGCTATTGTTAACAATAGAACATAAATAATTATACAAATCTTCTAACCTTAATACGTTATTTCTCTTCTTGCTGTTGAATTTATACGGAAAAATACCTTCCATAACTTCAATAGTAGTAGCCTTGTTTAAAAATACATTTTCACTTGTCACGCTTATTCTTGCTAAAACAGTGTTAATTTCAGGTTCGTCACTCGTATAAAAATCTGATAGCTGAGTTATTCTAATAACGTACAAAGTTACTATTTTTGACAAGCAATTATCAGCATATTCACAATTTTTTATTACCTCCCACTGAGTAACCTGAGATTTACCTATTTTTGCATTGTTCGGTAATTTACTCATTGAACTTTCTCCATTTAATCCAGTGTAATAAATTATACTAATACTTTGTTAAATAAATAATAACGCGATTACAAAAATATATACTTATAGTAGTATATTATACAAAAATAGCACAATATCTAAGCATTAAAGCTAGTTTTAGCTGGGTACATGGGGCTATTCGTTATTTTGTGTTGTCCAGTGAGGTCCAAAATTAGAGGTCCACTTATATAAAGAGTTTAGTCTGCCTTCTTTGCTATAAAATAAGTTTTCCTTTTGAGCTGTTTTGTTAGTATTAACTAAATTCTAAACTAACTGTGCTATAATGAAAAAGATAAAACTCGGAATACTAATTTCAGGTAGGGGGTCGAATATGCAGGCCTTAATAGAAGCATGTCAAGATCAGAATTTTTCCGCAGAAGTTGCATGTGTTATCACAAATAATAGCGAAGCTGCTGGTCTGAAAATAGCAGAGCAAGCAGGAATCTCAGCGTTTATTGTTAAAGATAAACCGCTTGATGCTGGTAAAATTCACGAAATACTTGTTCAACATAAGGTTGATTTAATTTGCCTTGCAGGGTTTATGAGAATTCTCAAAGCTGATTTTCTGAGTAAATGGCATAACAAGGTGATAAATATTCATCCCTCTTTACTTCCGTCTTTTAAAGGCCTAAACGCTCAAGAGCAAGCTCTAAAAGCAGGTGTAAAAATTACAGGTTGTACTGTACATTATGTCACTCCTGAAGTTGATGCTGGAGCCATAATTGCTCAAGTTGTTGTACCAGTGTTACCAGCTGATGATATTCAAAGCCTCTCAGAACGCATTCTAGCTGAGGAGCATAAGTGTTATGTAGAAGCAGTAAGGTCAATAGCAGAAGATATATGACTGTAATAATTATTGACCTTGAGCGTTTTTTCCAACTTCAACAAAAAATAAATTTTCAGGTTCCAGTAAAGAACTTGCCAGTTCGTTTACTTCCTCTAATTTAACATCATTAATGATATTCGCATAATTATTTATACGGTTAACATCACGATCATTTATCTGCATATTATCTAGCAGCGTTGCTGTATTTGTGTTATTGGACAGGAAAAGGACAAGATTATTTACCAAGCCAATTTTTGCATCCTTGAACAATTGTTCGTCAATTCCTTGCTTTTTTATTCTGCTAAATGTATCTTTTACTGCTGATATAGCTTTGCCAGCAGTAGAACTATCAGTACTTATAAATCCAGATATAATATTTCCATGTTTATTGGAAATAATACTTGCATAAACACCATAAGTAATACCCAAGTTTTGCCTCAGTTCTGTCATTAATATTGAATTCAGCCTCATGCCACCAAGTGCATCAATTAAGACACCAGCGTTATAATAATTAGGATCTTCATAAGCTATACCTTTTTGAGCAAAAAGTATCACACTCTGTGGTATATCCATAAAAATATTCTTACTTTCTGCAGAACCAAAATTATTTTTTACAGGTATTTTTCTAACTTTTGATCTTTTTGACGGCAATTTAGATAAATATTTATCTAATAGCGTAATAATTTCTTCTTTTTTTGTACAACCAGCAACACTGATAACTATGTTATCTTTAGCAAAATTACGCTTTATGTATGTTAAAACATCGTCTCTAGTAATGCTCATTATAGTATCAAGAGTACCGTACACACTTTTTGAGTAAGGATGTTTTTTAAACAATAACGTATCTAATTCTTTTCCAGCAACAAAATAAGGATTTTTTTCAAGATTATTAAAATCAACTTTGGCTTTCTCGAAAACTCTATTCAACCCTTCAGGGTCAACTTTAGGACGCATTATAGTATCGCTCAGTAATGAAATTGCTTCCTCTAGATTGTCAGACAAAGTATTTAATGAAACCCTAAATGCTTCTAAATCAGCAATAAAATTTAAACTAATCCCTTTATCTTCAAGCTTTTTCGCAAAATCTTTGGCATCATTTTTTCCTGCCCCTTCTTGGATTACAAGAGAAGTAAACCAAGCAAGCCCCTGTTTTTCCTTATTCTCATACACATAACTTGCATCCTTGAACGATATATTTAGTGAAACTTTTGGCAAATCATGATTTTCTACAAATAAAAACTTAAATCCTTTACGGGTAGTGACCTCCTCTATATTTAGGTTACCACTTGCTTGTAAATTAAAGCCTAGACAGAAAAAAAATAGAAATATAATTTTACTTATTCTCATTATTATCTCCTTTTGGTAATAAACGACCAATTAACTTATTAGCAGAAAAAATAGCACGGATTTTATTATTTACATCCTCTAGATTGACATCATTAATCTTGCTATATGAAATATCTATTTCATCAAGTGGAATACCAAGTGCAAGGTGTGGCACATAGAACATCGCTATATGAGTTAAGTCAGATAGATTATCAAACTGTGCTGCCTTATACCTATATTTTGAGCTTTGTAATTCCTCGCTCGTCACCCCTTTAGATACGAAGCCATTAATAGCATTATCTAACTCTCTTTCAACAATATCTAAATTAGCGCCACTTTTTGGAATTATCATAATATCAATGTAGTCATCACTAAAAGCTAGGCTATTATAATAAGCAAACACTGATACTGCCACATCTTTATCTAAAACCAAATCTTTATACAGTTTGCTGGATTTGCCGCCACCTAAAATGTCAACCGCTAAATGAGCAGCAGAGGCTTCATTTATGTGATCAAATAAGGGAACACGATAACGAAAATATAAAACTGATTCTTTTACTTCAGTGCTCTCTAAGGTCACCGATAGACCTGCATTATGCACTGGATCCTGATTTGGGTAATTTCTCATTACAGGCTTAGCTTTAATTTCGCCATATTTTTCTTCTGCTAATTTCACTACTTCATCAAGTTCCACATCACCCACAATCAGTAATATTGCATTGCCGGAGTGATAATAGTTATCATGAAACCTCGTTATGTCATCCAAATTGTAAGTTTTGATATCGCTCTCCCAGCCGATAACAGACCTACCATAGCCAGTACGGTAAAATGCACTATCCATTTCTTCCAATAACAAGTTATGAGGTTGGTTATCAAATCTCATCTTTCTTTCTTCTAATACGATGTTTTTTTCTCTATCTATTTTGTCTTGAGTAACATTAAAGCTGCCCATTCTATCTGCTTCAACTTCCATTGCAAGTGGTAAATCTTTTTTGGGGATCAACTCAAAATAACAGGTATATTCTTTAGTGGTAAATGCGTTAAATTGAGCCCCAATGCTACTCATAGTGGCTTCTATATCTGTGAACTTCCCTGTAGTTTCAAACATTAAATGTTCAAAGTAGTGAGCCAATCCTGCTTTGCCGATTGGATCATCCATTCCCCCAACTTTGTATATTACTGCATGTAAAACGGCTGGAATCCGATGATTAGAAACAACATAAACATCTAGTCCGTTACTGAGTTTAGTATATTTTATGTTGTGCTCTATGTTTAAAGCATTCGAAGAAATTGGGTAAGTAAAAAAAAGTACAGGTAGTATAAGAAAACTAAAAAACTTATGAAGCATTATTTCGACCTAATATAAAAACAATTATTTTATTCCTCATTTTGTTTAGAAATAAGCATATCGTATATATACCACTTATATAACAATGTAAACATTCCACAAACTATAGATAAATCTGCTAAATTAAAGGCTGGCCAATACCAATCATCAATATGAAAATATATGAAATCATATACAGCTCCCCAATAGATCCTATCAACTACGTTTCCGATTGCTCCACCAATCATCAGAGAAAAACCAAGGTAAGTTGACTGATCGTCAGACTTGTATATCAAATATGCAAGTATACCAATTATTAGTATTGAAAATGCTGAAAAAAAGAAACCGCCATGTGGTAAAGCGCTACACATTCCAAAACTAATACCTGAATTCCAAACTTCAACTAGTTTTATAAAACTAGCGATCTCAATTGATTCTCCTTCATCAATCAATGAGTTTATGTACAATTTGCTCGTTTGGTCAATCAATACTATAATTAATATAACAACTAAGCATAACTTTTTCATAAATTTGCCTTTAACCTATAAGCTTTAAGTATATCATAATTTATCTGTTTTGTTAACTCCTCAATACTATGGAATTTTTTTTCTGACCTTATGAATTTTAAAAGTTGTATATTGACTTTATGACTATATACGTCTTCATCAAAATCGAATATGTGCATTTCTATTATAGGCTTTTTCAGATCCTTAAAAGTAGGTCTCATACCAATATTGACTACTCCATATAACCAATTTGGATTACTATCAGGAAAAGTCACTCTAGCGTAATATGTGCCAAACTTAGGTTTTATCATGCAATCTTCTATAGGAATATTTATGGTTGGAAATCCTATTTCTCTACCTCTACATGCACCTTTTGTCACAACACCAGAAACTTGATAAGGCCTGCCGAGCAATTTATTAGCAATTTCTATTTCGCCCCTTTGTACATACTCCCTTATTGAAGAAGAAGAGCAAATTTTGCCGTCAATTGTTAATGGCTCTAATTTAGTCAAAGAGTATCCATATATTTCAGAATATTTCTCTAGAGTTAATATATTACCCAATCGTTTATGACCAAAAGTGCAATTTTCTCCGACAATTATGTGTTTAGCGCCATATTTATCTATTAAAATCTCACTGATAAAGTCATCGCAGCTAACCTCAGAAAAACCTCTATTAAAATTAATAATATATAAGTAATCTATACCATAGCTGCTGATTAGTTCCTTTTTTTGTTCTTGGTCTATTAACCTAAAATTGTTTCTACCAAATAAAACAGTTGATGGGTGAGGCTCAAAAGTTAAAACTGCAGAGGGTAATCCTCTTTCTTGTGCTACCTTCTTTAGAGTAGAAATTGCAAACTCGTGTCCTAAATGAATGCCATCGAAATTTCCGAAGGTTAGTGCTATATTATTTTCTATTCCTTGCTCACAATTATAAATAATTTTCATACAATTTGATGTTTTTACATGTTTCTTATATATAATAACTATATTTTAGTAAGCTACGGAGATAAATTGTGAAAAATGTTGTGATATATGTAAAGAAGGGCTGTCCATACTGCATAAGGGCAAAGGATTTACTAGATAAAAAAGGTGTGAAGTATGAAGAAATTGATGTGCTCAAAAACTCAGATCTATTTAACGACATAAAATCAAAGTATAACGTTAGAACAGTTCCACAGATTTTTATCAACGATAAGCACATTGGGGGGTGTGACAAATTGATGGATCTTGAAAAAGAAGGAAAGTTGGATGATATGCTAAATAATAATGACAATCACACTGATGTCACAACCTACACAAACAGCAATGATGAATGTGGAGAGTGTGTTATACCACATGATGATTTTATGTAACTTTTTATCTTGTTTTGTCGTGTAATACGTAAATGAAAACTAGTATGCTCACTTTAAACAATTCTTAATGAATTAAAAATACAATTCATTCAGTGAGTTTTTTTAGTGGGAAAAAATGACAAAAAATATTTCAATTATTAGCAGAAACTTAATTAGTATCGAATTAGTTAACAAACAAGATTTAGAGAATTTCATCAAGATTTTCACAGTGCTTGATAAACATATAGCAGCTAAAACACTTTTTACAGAAGAAGTGAGAATAGAGTATAAACAACACAACGGCATAGAAGTTGTTGAATTGCTAAAAGATACAGACTTTACATATCATGAGGTTGAAAATGTATTGAACCACCTGAGTAAACATGGAATGAAGGTGCCCAGCAGTGTTATAGCACACACCCTTTTTGCTGCATACAATCATGCACTTGAATTTAAGGATGTAGCATTTTCCTTTTCTGAAGGCTCTCCACAATTTAACATCAGAGTGAGTAAGAACACCTTCATAATAACTCCTATGAGTGAAGAGAATTTGGAATTGAATTCACAAAATAGCAGAACGCTTATAGAGTCACTAAAGAGCGAAAAAAGTATTTATGATTGTATAGTAGAAGAAAATACCATTAAAGTTATAGTGCATTCTGAAATGCATCAAGCTATAAATTTGATTATAAAATCACTGATAAAGTCTCGCCTTTTAGCAAAAGAGGAAGAAGGAAAATTCAAAGAGAAATTGAGACAACTTGCTTTTAAGGATCAAGCTTTTGTTGAGTATTCTAGCATCAGAACCATCAATAGGTATCCACATAATCATCCTCTGAGGAAGCATGAAAGTGTTACTAAGGATATAGAAAATATTTTATGTGATTTCATAACAAATGAGAACAGCGAGTTTGCTATAGAGCGACTAAATAGGCTGAGCTCAGCAGTTTCTCCGTATACTCCAAGAATCATCACTAAAACTATAGATAAACTTGTTAAGTTTCACTAAGGTATACGAGAGCCAATAGACTTCTTATATTACCTTCTGTCATCCAAGTAGCTTGGCTACTTGGTTCTTTTTTGGGGTTCCAGCTATGTACATAGCTGTATGAACATTGTAGCCGTTATTCAAGTAGCCCGCAGAAGCGAAAAACTTACTTGACAAACTCCGCCAACTCCCTTATCATAAAACTGAAGCTATTTATTTATCTTCTCTGTACAGATTAAATGACAAAAAAACTCACGTATCTGGCGTCTCATGTTTAATTTTTTGCACTATGTGCACCTTATGTCTTTATAAAACTTCTAGGTTTTTACCTAATATAAGCTAAAATGCGCTTATAAAGCATTTAAAACATAAAAAAACGCCAACTTAAAAAATGGATAGTGAATA
>NZ_JAPQLN010000052.1:0-8047 GCF_028981745.1 Wolbachia endosymbiont of Drosophila tristis
GGTTTAAAGTACAGCCAAGAAGATGGGTTGTAGAAAGGACTTTTGCTTGGGTTAATAGGAATAGAAGGCTATCGAAGGAGTATGATTTACTCACAACATCCACTGAGAATTTCATATACCTAGCTATGAGTAGGGTTATGTTAAAGAGGGAATATGCTTGAATTTACTAGTTTCCGGACAACCTCTGATTAACCTGAATAGGATAAAAAATGGAGAATAGTGCTTGTTGTTTTTTATTTCTGAATGGGTATATTCAATATATAAAATGTTATAAGCTAAAGGAGCAGCATGTCAAAAGTGAGGGTTAATAATAGAAAAGTTTGTTGTCATGGTGATGAGAATGATGAGGGTTCCGGCCATCCATTAATATATTTAGATATGGGAGAAGAAGAGGAAATAGCCTGCCCTTATTGTGAAAAGACGTTTGTCCATGACTGCACTGTAGAAGCGGTTGGGGAGCTGACTAGGGATGAGCTCTAATGGTACTTCTGCAGACTTAGCTTATGTAAATAGCAATAAGAGGGGCAGTAAAAATGAAACTGTCCATACGGTCGAGCACTCCCCCATGGCCAGGTATCATATTTCCACTATCTTTAACACCGTAAGCTCTTTTAACAAGCGACTCAGTGAAATCGCCAAGTTGCGCTAGAATAGCAATTGCAAGGCCAATGATTGGAGAATAAAAAATTGAAAATAGACCAAAAAATATTGATCCAAAAATTGTGCACACTACTCCAGCTAAAATCGCACCAAGAAGTCCTGCCCAAGTTTTTCCAGGGCTAATAATTGGGCAAATTTTAGCTCCACCAAAATTCTTGCCAAACAGGTAGGCAGTAACGTCAATTCCCCAAATGGTTAAGACGAACCATACTAATGCGTATTTTCCCTGTGGTAGATTATATAAATATATTAATGAGGCGCTTGGTAGTGCAATCAATAATAATGCAAAAACGTATAAAATTTTGTTTCCCTGGGTTAGATTATACCATTCAAAAGAAGATAAAACTGCTATCGAAAAAATCAATAGGTAAAACGATAAATCACTGAAATATGTAGCAAAGGAAAATATGAATAATATTACTATTGAGGACAACATTCTAATTATAAAATTATTATCTACCATATTTTTTCTCTCTTTTTGTATAATCTTCTAATGCTTTACTCAAATCTTGACAAGAAAAATCAGGCCATAAAGTATCACAAAAATACAATTCAGCATAAGCTGCTTGCCATAATAAAAAGTTGCTTAACCTTTTTTCGCCGCCAGTGCGAATTAATAAATCCAATTTTGGCAAATCTTTAGTATACAGAAATTTTTCAAATTCCTCTTCTGATACATAAGCAATATTTTCTTTTATAATATTGCTTATAGCTTGTGTAATTTCTTGCTTTGCTCCGTAACTGACTGCCACAGTGAGTAATAAACCATCGTTCTTATGTGTCATTTCTTCTGCTTTTTTAATTTGATCCAATATTTTACTGGGTAACAGACTTAAATTGCCAATAAAATTCAACTTAATGTTACAATTGTAAATGAAATTGACTTTATCTTCATTAGTTAAAACGGAGTAAAATAAATCAAATAGACAGTCAGTTTCGTTTTTAGGTCTAAGCCAATTCTCCATAGAGAATGCATACAAAGTTAAGTAGGGTATAGTTAAGTCCGTACAATACTTGGCAATATCGTATGCAACTTCACTGCCCTTTTTATAACCATCAATTTTTACCCTTCCTTGATTGTTCGCCCATCTACCATTACCATCCATAATAATTGCTAAATGTTTCGGTAAAGATTCTTGATTCAACATTTAAATTTAACCTAATTTTGACTTGAGTGAAATTTTTTGGATTTCAATGGACACCTGGAAGGTGTCAGCTACTTGCATGACAGGAAGAGAGTTACTGTAGTGACACCAATAGTTGATACTTGAATGCAAAATTGGTGTCATCCCAGTGCTCCGACACTGGGATCCAGGAAATTTGATTTCAAACAAGTGCATCAGATAGTTGTATAGTAAACACTGGAATGACATCATTTGCTATGTAAGCTTTCTCCATATCATTTAGTGATTCAGTATATCCTTTTCTTTGATGGACAATTCACCATCAATCTTTTTTATATTATCATCAGTAATATTTTGTATTTCCTTCTTAGCACCATGAAAATCATCTTCTGAGATTTCTTTATTTTCCTTCATTTTTTCTGTTTCTTCCATAATATCTCTACGTATATTTCTAATGGCAATCCGTGCATTTTCAGCAAACTGATGCAATAATTTCACTAATTTTTCACGGGTTTCTTGTGTCAAGTCCGGAAGAGCTATACGTATGGTGCTACCCTCGACAACAGGATTTAAATTCAGGTTAGCATTTAATATAGCGTTTTTCACTTCACCTACAACACTAATGTCCCAAACTTTAATTGATAGGGTTTTGTTATCTATAACCGAAACGCCTGCAACTTGATTTAACTTTTGATGCCCACCATAGATGTTTACAACTATACCATCAAGCAAAGATGCACTAGCTCTACCAGTGCGTACGCCTTTAATATCATCATGAAAGGACTGAATAGTTTTTAGCATTCTTTCTTTTGTTTTAGCTTTTATTTCATTTAACATAAATTACCTACTGTTTACAATCTGAAACTATAGTATAAGTACCTTGACCCTTAATAATATTGACTATTTTTTCTCCCTTCAAAGAAAAAACTATAATTGGAATAGAATTCTCACGAGCAAGTGAAATTGCTGATGCATCCATAACTTTTAAATCACGAGTCAATAAATCCGTGTAAGAAAGCCTATCATACATTACAGCATCCTCATTTTTTTTCGGATCAGCGGAGTATACACCATTTACTTGCGTACCCTTTAGAATAACATCACAATTCATTTCAACAGCACGTAAGGCTGCAGCTGTATCTGTAGTAAAAAATGGGTTGCCTGTGCCTGCTGCAAAAATTACCACTCTACCTTTTTCTAAATGACGAATAGCTTTCCTTCTGATGTAAGGTTCGCATACAGTGGCCATGGGTATTGCAGATAATACCCTAGAAGCTACTAAATTTTTTTCTAAAAAGTTTTGTAAAATTAAAGCATTGATTATAGTTGCAAGCATTCCAATATAATCACTGCTTGCTCTTTCACAACCACTTAAAGACGCAGATGTGCCACGAAAGATATTACCACCACCAACAACAATACATACCTGAACTCCAAGATTACAAACTTCAACTATGCCTTTAGATAACTCACCTATAGTCTCCATATCGTGACCAAATTGCTTTGATCCCATCAAAGCCTCACCAGAGATTTTAAATAACACCCTGGAATATTTTATTTCGCTTTTTTCATTTGTTGAAATAAACATTTTTTGCTATTTAATCTGCATCACCCAAAACAAGTAACTTGTAATTAGAGAGTTTAACAGCACTCAACTCGCTTGATTTTATAAAATCAGAAATCTTCATCTTATCATCCTTTATAAATTTTTGCTCCAGTAAAACAACTTCTTCATAGTACTTAGCCATTCGTCCATCTACTATTTTTTTTGCTACTTCTTCAGGTTTATTTAAGCTCCTCACTTGCTCTTCAATTATAGAACGTTCGTTGTTCAACTTCATTTGATCTAAATCATCTATAGACAAAGCTTCAGGCTTCATAGCAACTACATGCATAGCTATTTGTTTCCCAATCTCTTGTAGCTTCGCCTTATCACCAGATGATTGCAATGCAATTAAAGCACCAATCTTACCTAAGCCACACACATCACCATGTACGTAGCCAGCAATAACTCCATCCTTAGCTTCTAAGTAACAAAGCTTGCTTAACTCTAGCTTCTCACCAAGAACTGACGTACCATTCATAATAGCTTCCTGCACTGTGCCAATGCTTTCATACTTGGCATTTTTTAACTCATCAACGCTAGTACAGCGTTCTTGATGAGCAATTGATGCTAAATTTAAAACTAACTCTATAAATTTCTCATTCCTTGCGACAAAATCGGTTTCGCAATTGAGTTCAATCAATACACCACAATTTTCAGTCAAACACATAGCAACGAGCCCATCTGAAGCTACTCTATCAGATTTTTTGTCAGCTTTAGCAAGACCTATTGTACGTAACTTATCAACGGCTTTCTTAATGTCACCATCACATTCTTCTAATGCTTTTTTACAGTCACTTAAGCCAAGCCCTGTTCTATCACGTAATTCTCTTATATCATCTGGATTCATCTTCATTTGTTACTACCTCCCTTTCTTCTTCTTTGTAAACTTTACTACGTCTCCTTTTAGTTTGCACAATACCATCTTCTTTTTCTTGAATAAACTCATCACCCCTTATATCATCAATCTTAACTCCAGATTTTGCTAGACTAGACTCTATTCCAGCTAATATAGAGTCGGTAGCTAATTTACAATAGAGCTCTATTGATTTTCTTGAGTCATCATTTCCAGGTATTAGATAAGTAATACCATCTGGATCAGAATTAGTATCAAGTATTGCAACTATTGGAATTCCTAACTTCTTAGCCTCCTTAACCGCTATATGCTCTTTATTAGTATCAATGATGAATAAGATATCAGGAATTGCTCCCATTTCTCTAATACCGCCAAGCGCCTTATCAAGCTTTTGCTTTTTCTTTTCAATGTTTCCCAATTCTTTCTTTGTTAAAATGCTATCCTCGTCATTTAATATTTTCTCATATTGCATCAAGGTTTTTATCGAAGAAGAAACAGTGCCCCAATTAGTAAGCATACCACCAAGCCAACGATGATTCACATAATATTGACCACAACGAATCGCTTCACTTGCAATAATATCAAAAGCTTGAAACTTTGTACCAACAAATAGAATGCGACCACCTTGAAATGCAACGTCATATAAAGCCTTCATGGCCACCTGTAGCAATGGTAGTGTTTTTCGCAAATCAATTATATGTATACGATTTTCTTGATGCACTCCATATATGTATGGAGCCATTTTTGCGTTCCAGCGACTAATTTTGTGACCAAAATGTACACCAGATTCAGCTAAATCACGCACAGTGACTTTAGGCAAATTTGTCATATATCATTCCTCCAAATAGTTTATCTTCCATGGCATAACCCTAATGGGACTACTTGTACAAGCCATGTGTGAAATTAAATTATTTACATAGTAATAGAAAAGACAGCAAAGCGCAAACAAAAAATATTGACAAAGGGCAACATGTTTATTAGCTTTAAAGTTGAAGCCCGAAAATGCTAAAAAGAAATTAGGGGGGTGTAGCTCAGTTGGTTAGAGCGCATGCCTGTCACGCATGAGGTCGTGAGTTCAAGTCTCATCACTCCCGCCATATTAGTTTTAGCATAACTTAGAATTCGCAGTATTATTGCCGGTATTGAGAAACGCCTTCACCAAACTTGACATGGCATGGTATTGTAATTAATACTTAAATAGGTTTGTTTTTATCATTAACAATTAGGATTAAATATGCTCATTTCTGAAGTTTTTGCAGCAGATGCAACTAGCAATACATCAAGTATCGGCGCATCTTTTGCTAGTTTTATTCCACTGATTTTAATATTTGTGGTATTTTATTTTCTCATTATTCGCCCGCAACAAAAAAAACTAAAAGAACATAGAAAGATGATAGATCAAATAAAACGTGGTGATACAGTCATTACTTCTGGTGGAATAATAGGTGAAGTTAATAAAGTTGATGAGGCAAATGCACAATTTATAATAGAAATAGCACCAAAAGTTGAGATAAAAGTTCTAAAGTCCGCTATATCTGAGGTTTTAAGCAAAGAAACTCAAAAAGTAGCAGCTAAACCAATTAAAAAGGTAAAATCGAAAGAATGATAAAAAGAATATAAATCAACCAGTAATAAAGGCAAAAATGCTTAACATGTTTAGAAAAAAGTTTGTTTGGTGATCCATTTGTGTGCGGAATATTTGGTGTAGTAAGTAGCGGTGATTCAGTAATACCAACCTTACTAACTGGGTTACAAAAATTGGAATATAGGGGATATGATTCCTCAGGTATAGCAATCATAAATAACGAAGGTAAGATAGAAGTCAAAAAATCAGAAGGTAAAGTCGAAAGGTTATGTGAAGTTGTTGATGACAGCAAGATGTCTCACAGTACAGTTGGTATAGCACATACTCGCTGGGCTACACATGGAGTCCCAGGCCTTAAAAATGCTCACCCCATTCGTACAAATAATGTTGTTGTTGCTCATAACGGCATAATTGAGAATTACAATCTGCTAAAAAAGGGTCTAGAAGAAAGGGGCATGTCATTCCATACTGACACTGACACAGAGATCATACCAAACATGCTAACCTTATATCTTGATGAAGGATTGTTGCCAATTGATTCTCTATTTAAGTGTTTAAACAACTTACATGGCTCATTTGCCTTGGTCTTATTATTTGCAGAATATCCAGACGCCTTATTTGTTGCGAAGAGAAATTTGCCTTTAGCAATAGGCTATAACTGTAACACAGTGTTTGCTGCATCTGACTCTAATGCTTTAAGTGCATTTGTGGAAAGAATATCGCATTTGGAAGATGATGACATTGCAGTGATAAAATCTAGTGGAGTTAGTATATACAACAATGGTACACAAGTTAAACGCAGTATAGAAAATAGTAGTCCAAGTGATTTTCTAATTAGCAAAAATGGTTACCCTAGCTTCATGTTAAAAGAGATTTTTGAGCAACCGCGTGCATTAAACAAAACAATAAATCAATTTTACAAGCAATATAAAGAGGTAATATTTGCTAACAAAAAATTGTTTTCTGAGCTGAGTTACATTACTATAGTTGGATGCGGGTCATCTTATTTTGCTGGGCTAATAGCAAAGTATTGGCTGGAAAATGTCGCTCAAGTTCGAGTATATCTAGAAATCTCATCAGAATTTAGGTATAGCAACGTCAAGCTGGAAGAAGGCAGCATTGGGTTATTTATCTCTCAATCTGGTGAAACTGCAGATACCATAGAAGCGCTGCGTTATGCAAAATCACAGAAGCAAACAATCATTAGTATAACTAATACATTTAGCAGCAGCATTGAAAAGATCTCAGATATTGTGTTACATACTCTTGCTGGGCCAGAAATTGGTGTTGCTTCAACAAAAACCTTTTCTGCGCAACTTGCAACTTTAGCATGCTTTGCCGTGGAGCTTGGAAAAATAAAAGGTGTACTGGGTGGAGAGAGAATAAAACAGCTAAGCAACGCTATTAACTCTATTCCCGAGTATGTTGAGCACGTTTTGAATGTGATGAAAATACAACATATATCGGACAGTATATTAGAACACAATAACGTTATTTTAATCGGCAGAGGAAGTTCATACGGAGTTGCAATGGAAGGCGCATTGAAAATAAAAGAGCTTTCATATATCAATACAACTGGTATTGCAGCGGGAGAAATGAAGCATGGTTCTATTGCTTTAATAGACTCTACTGTGCTTGTTATAGCAATTATCCCTTATGATGATTTATTCTTTAAAACGCTATCTAATATACAAGAGATTATTGCAAGAAAAGGCAAAGTAATTGCCTTCAGTGATAAACAAGGAGCGCCATTCCTAAGGGGAGTTTGCGCAGATGTGGTGCAACTTCCAGACACTGATAATTTTATCTCTCCAATCATCTACAGTGTTGCTATGCAATTCCTTGCTTACTTTACTGCAGCAAAAAAAGGGTTAGATGCAGATTGTCCAAGAAATTTAGCTAAGTCTGTCACGGTTGAGTAGTCCATTTAAAGTTAAAGCTAAACTTCTAATTAAGGTGACCAGACTGCATTCTGTGATTTTTAGCAAAACACGATACACAATCGTCATTCCGCTACTTGTTAGCGGAATCTATGCCGAGATACCGCGGCGGTATGAAGGTTCGCGGTGGTATGACGGTTAAGTAATTCGTCATCCCGCTGCTTGTTAGCGGGATCTAGAGATACCGCGGCGGTATGACGGTTCGCGGCGGCATAGCTATCTTCAAAAATATGGTTGAATAATTGTTAATAATAGTGTATAATTATTAATATTTTTAAG
>NZ_JAPQLN010000053.1:0-6688 GCF_028981745.1 Wolbachia endosymbiont of Drosophila tristis
GGTTTAAAGTACAGCCAAGAAGATGGGTTGTAGAAAGGACTTTTGCTTGGGTTAATAGGAATAGAAGGCTATCGAAGGAGTATGATTTACTCACAACATCCACTGAGAATTTCATATACCTAGCTATGAGTAGGGTTATGTTAAAGAGGGAATATGCTTGAATTTACTAGTTTCCGGACAATCTCTAAGATTTCTTCTTTCATCTTGCGAAAGAATTCTCTTCCGTCTTCATGTGTAAGAAAACGTCTCCCTTTTTCTTTCAACCAATCTAGCATTTTTTCTTGGAAGCGAGCGTAAACATTCTGTCTATCAATATCATTAAATTGCTCGCCTAGCTCACTTTTGATAATATCCGCTAGTTTTATTTCATTGGGCTGATTTACTGCAAATACTAACTTATCAAAAAATTCTTTTATATTGTCTTCCAACCTACCTTCATTCATCATTCGTCCAAATTCACGTTGCCACGTCTGATTTCTTTCCAATTTCCTTTTTGAGTTCTGATCTGGCTTGTTTTGGAGTTTTTTTATCTCCTCTTCTAATTCTTCCATCGCTTCTTCTACAGCACTTTCAAATGCTGGTTGCACTACTGAAATCATGTTATTGTGAATATAAGAGAACTTATATCTAGTGCCACCATCTTTAAAAAAGACATCACTAGTGTCGATTACTTCAACTAAAATTTCTATTTCCTCGTTTGGTCCTAAAGTTTTTACCCTCAACTTCTTCACTGTGTTTCGTGCTGTGCTTTGATCCAGATCAAAATCGATATTAGTACAGATAATAAAATCTTTCAGGTTACCATCTGCAAAATCTTGATTATTTTTGATCTTTAGGTAAGAAACAAAATACTTTGCTAATCCAAACTCACCACTTTTATCTTTTGTAAGTAAGTTCCCTACTCCAATTTTCTTGTTATCTTCATCTTGTGTGTGTTTAGCCTGCAAAAAACGGTATACTTTCTTACTACCTTGGGTACATTCAAATACTAAATCATCGAATTTTCTGGCCTCTTCTATTTCTGTACCTAAGCGAAAAGAGTGCTGATAGAGCACTCCTCGATGCAAAAATAGCATCAATACCTTTAGCTGGTAGATATTACCGTGCATAACTAGTTACCTCATACAGGCTGCTATAAATTTGTTTGATCTAGAATTAAAGATTACCAAACACCTAAAATAATGCAATAGAGTCTTTATGTGTTGATAGAAAGGCCTTCGAGGGTAGGAATTGCCTGGCAAACTCTTAATTCTTGATTTAAAAAAGACTTTCCAAAGACTCCCCAAATCTAATATGTAATTGCTGTAGGCTGCATTTAGTAATATAATCTCATATTAAATAAGACTTTACTTAAGTTTATGCTAGATTCTCCGCTAATTTTGACAGCCATTCTTATATTTTTCATTTTTACGTTGTCATTCTTTTTTATAAGAAAGATATTTGGGTCAACAAATAAGAAGATAATAAAATCCTTTAGGAAAATTGTTCAGCAAATAAATGCATTAGAAACAGAAATGCAGAGTTTATCTGATGAGGAGCTTGCTGGTAAAACTGAAGAATTCAAACAAGAATTGAAAAATGGGAAAACGTTAAATGATCTTCTCGTACCTGCATTTGCAGTTGTGCGTGAAGCCTCTCGAAGGTTTCTTAACATGAGGCACTTTGATGTTCAACTGATTGGTGGAATGGTGCTCCACAATGGTATGATATCAGAAATGAAAACAGGAGAGGGAAAGACACTCGTTGCAACTTTAGCAGCATATCTAAATTCCTTAGAAGGGAAAGGCGTACACGTCGTAACTGTTAATGACTACCTTGCAAAACGAGACACAGAGTGGATGAGCAAATTATATAATTCTCTTGGGGTTTCTGTTGCGTTTATTACGAATAACTTGACAGATGAAGAGAGGAAAGAGGCTTACAGTGCAGATATCGTGTATTCCACAAATAACGAGCTTGCCTTTGATTACCTGCGAGACAATATGAAATTTTCTCAAGAAGACATGGTTCAGAGAGGCTTTCACTACGGAATAGTTGATGAAGTGGACTCAATACTCATTGATGAAGCTCGCACTCCGCTTATTATTTCTGGCCCGGTTGAGGAAAACAATCAGATATATAAGCATATCAATAAAATAGTAACCAAATTCGTTGACTCCGATTATGAAGTAGATGAAAAAGGTAGAACGGTATTCTTGACTGAAGATGGTATTTCACGAGTGGAGGAACTACTAAGGTCATACAATCTCATTCCTGAAAATTCCTCGCTCTATGATACTGACAGCATGATAATGACTCATTATATAGACCAAGCATTACGTGCATATAAGCTGTTTACTGCTGATAAAGATTATATAGTAAAGGATGGCAAGGTAGTGATTATTGATGAATTTACTGGGCGTATGATGGAGGGCAGGAGATATTCCGATGGTCTTCATCAGGCACTTGAAGCGAAGGAGAATCTTGAAATTCAGCATGAAAACCAAACTTTAGCATCGGTCACATTTCAGAATTACTTTCGTATGTACAATAAACTTTCCGGAATGACGGGAACAGCAGCAACAGAGGCAGAAGAGTTTCGTGATATATACAGATTAAATGTAGTAAAAATTCCAACCAATGTACCTGTAAAAAGAGTTGATATTGATGATGAAATTTACGGTACAGAAAAGGAAAAATTTAATGCTGTGTTGAAGTTTATAGAAGAATGCTACAAACGCCTTCAACCGGTCCTTGTTGGCACGGTGAGCATCGAAAACTCTGAGAAGCTTTCTGCGCTTTTGCAAAGCCATTCTCTTAAGCATTCAGTATTGAATGCTCGTTATCATGAACAAGAGGCGTACATAATAGCGCAAGCTGGGGTGCCAGGTAGTATCACTATAGCAACTAACATGGCAGGGCGTGGAACTGATATTCAACTCGGTGGAAATGCTGAAATGATCGCAAAGGTAGAGCTAAAGAAGATAAAAAATGCTGATGAAAGAGAAAAAAAATACCAAGAAATAGTTGAAAGAGTAAAAAAAGATAAGGAAATTGCTATAAAAGCTGGTGGTTTATGTGTGGTTGGAACCGAAAGACATGAAAGCAGGAGAATAGATGATCAATTACGCGGCCGTTCTGGTCGTCAGGGGGATCCTGGACTTTCTAAGTTCTTTTTATCGCTCGAAGATGACCTAATGAGAATATTTGGCTCTGATAGAATGAGAAGCTTTTTACAAAAAGTAGGGTTAAAGAATAACGAAGCTATTCATCATCCATGGATCAATAAGGCACTCGAGAAAGCGCAAAAGAAAGTTGAAGCTAGAAACTATGACGTGCGGAAATCTCTACTTAAGTTTGATGACGTAATCAATAACCAACGTAAAGTTATTTTTAAACAGAGAAACAATATCTTAGGCAACGAAATTAATGATTTACTTGAAGTATATAGCGAAGTAAATGAGAGCGTAGTAGAAGGTATAATCCAAAGTGGCTATTATGAGGATTATATTGAAAATATAGTCAAAGAATTCCATACAAGGTATGGAATAACGCTTGATAAAGAAGACTTGGCAAAGTTTTTGAATAAACAAGAAGCTTTGAATTATATAAATGATAAGATACAAGAATTTTTTACTGAGAAAGAAAAATATTTTAACAGTCAGCACACTACAGATTTGTGGAATACGATCGTGAAGCAAATGATGATAATGACACTTGATCATTTATGGAGGGAACACCTTTCAGTTCTAGAGAGCCTAAGACAAAGCATAAGCTTACGTGCTATGGGGCAGAAAGATCCACTGAATGAATTTAAACGCGAAGCTTTCTTGATGTTTGAGTCAATGCTTGAAAAATGGAAGGAACTCACCATTCACCGCTTAGCACACTTTAAGTTGGCAGACAACCAAGAGATAGGCAATAGGTTACATTCTGCTAGAAATAGCAGACTTCCCAAAGTCTCAAGAAACGACAAATGTCCTTGCAACTCCGGAAAGAAATACAAACACTGCCATGGTGCGGTTACTGTGGTGAGCTAATAATTATGGTTATACAGTTTGTTTATTTCCATCAACATGACTGCATCTAACCTCACTTAGCTTACTGTTTAATGAGTGCTCTGATGACTTATACGCAGCCCCATAGGAAATTCCACCAACTATCAGTGCAGATGCTACAGTAATTCCAATTATTGCTAGTGCAGGTAATGCAGTAGCGTAAACGAGTGCTAATGGAGTAACAATGGCAGCTAATATACCCACAGCAACTCCTGCTGTTATAGCTTTAGATCTATGAATAAATGATGGATCTGCACCATCATTTAGTAGAAGTTTTGCTAGCTTTGGGTATCCACGCTGAACAGCGTAGTGTAAAGGAGTTCTTCCTCCTCGATCTTGTATATTAACATCTGCCCCTTTTTTTATAAGATGTTTTACTACCTCTATATGACCATTATTAGCAGCATCATGTAAAGGAGTTCTTCCAACTTCACTTTGCACATTAACATTAGTGCTTCTTCCCAATAGATTTTCTAATACCTGTGTATGTCCATACTTAGCTGCATAATGTAGAAGAGTTTCCCCATACCTATTTTTCAGATCGATATCTGCTTCTTTTTTTGACAAAATTTCTACTATTCGTATGTGTCCATGTTTAGCAGCAACATGTAAAGGAGCTTCTTTGCAATATCCATTTTTTATACCGGTTTTCGCTCCATTGTCTAATAGATTTTCTACTATTTGTATGTGCCCATGTTCAGCAGCAACATATAAAAGAGTCCTTTCATATTCTATAAAGAACCCTGTTAATTTTGTATCTTTAGCTATCATACGCAACATGATACCTGGTAAAAACAGGTGATCTATATCAAACTTGTTATCTTTCCACCCGTTGTATACGCGTGGGTCCTTTTCCTGCAGCTTATCCTTAATTTTATCAATTATATTATCTTTATTGAAGCCTTGATCATTAATTTCTTGTAATATTTACTTTAGCATTTCTTCAAATTCTGATCTCACTATTTCCTACCAAGCTATAAAACTTTATTAAGGCATATGAAGTGGATTATGTCAATGAAGAACTAAGAAACTGGTTCTTCTTTTTTTCTATAGCTTTAGGTTTACCTACAATTTGAAAAACAACAAATTCGTCATTCCGCTACTCGTTAGCGCCGCGGCGGTATGATGTAGGGAAACCTTTCTTGGGTTAGCTATAAAGTTAAAATTCGACCAGGGCAGCCGCAATAAGGTAGCAAACGCCATCATGTCTTTAGGAGAGTTTGCTAATGAAGGCTCTTAAGTTGACGCCATTGCCTGAACGGATACGCCAATTTTTATGTTCATTTGTAACCGTCTATTATTTTACACCCCAGTCTTTTTCAAATATTGCTAGCCCTTGGTCAGTAAGTGGGTGATTAATTAATTGTCTAAGTACTTTTGCTGGCACAGTAATTGAATCAGCACCAAGCCTTGCAGCTTCTATTACATGCGCTGGGCTTCTCACTGATGCAACAAGAACTTTAGTATCAAAACCGTAATTAGAATATATAGTACATATATCTTCTATTAGCGATAAGCCATCATAGCTTATATCATCAAGGCGACCAACAAAGGGGGAAATAAAACAAGCACCGACCTTAGCGGCAAGCAGTGCTTGTCCAGGAGAAAAACATAATGTGATGTTAACAGGTATTTTATGCTCTGTCCATAACTTTTTACAAGAAATTAATCCTTCATGTGTAAGAGGTAATTTGATCACAACATTATCAGCAATTTTTGCTAAATTCAGACCTTCTGTGATCATCTCTTCATGGCTATCTGCAACAACTTCAACACTAACAGGCCCTTTTATAATAGAGCATATTTCACGCACTAAATCCTCGTATTTATCTTTACGCCCGGACTTTGCTATTAAAGAAGGATTAGTTGTTATGCCGTCAATGAACTCCTTTAGTCCTTTAATTTCATTTAAATCAACGCTATCAAGAAAAATTTCCATATTAATCTCCTATAAAAAAAATACCCTTGCAAAATCTTGTCATCCTACCGCTTGACTTACAACCTTATGAACTTTCTGCGTTGTAAACATCAAACAGCCGATAACATAACTGTACAAATATTGAGACATAAGAGTAATTTGTACCAAGAAAAAAGATGTCATCCCAGTGCCCAGACCCCTTAGACAATGTACCATCTTTTGATTTTGTCCATTCTGGGCGGGGTTTTCAAGTTCTTTGATCTTAAATACTACATCTACTTTATCAAGATCAATGTTGACTTCTTTTACTAATGTTCTAATAAGACTACGTTTGGCTTGCCAATCTAGGTCCGATTTAACACTAGAATAAAAGCCCTTTATGCTATTTGTAATAAGATTCATTTTCTGCCGTATTCCCTTTTACCTTTTTCTTCTCTCCTTCAATCTCTTTTAAACGTTACTTCATTTTTTTTATTGCCTGCTTAAAGTCTTCCTTACTTATAGTTAGTGCATACTTTGTTGCCGTAAAAACTTCTGGTACCCAAACAATTGTAATAAGTATACACAATCTTTGTCAACTATTTTCGGCACTGGTATATTGACCTTACCCAGAAAAAGTGGAGAGAAAGAAAGGAGTTTTTTCGGGTAAAATAAAATTTTGGAGGATTAGAAATGGTAAGAGAATATACGGCAGAATTCAAATTGGAAGCTGTTAAGCTGGCAAATGAACAAA
>NZ_JAPQLN010000054.1:0-1834 GCF_028981745.1 Wolbachia endosymbiont of Drosophila tristis
GGTTTAAAGTACAGCCAAGAAGATGGGTTGTAGAAAGGACTTTTGCTTGGGTTAATAGGAATAGAAGGCTATCGAAGGAGTATGATTTACTCACAACATCCACTGAGAATTTCATATACCTAGCTATGAGTAGGGTTATGTTAAAGAGGGAATATGCTTGAATTTACTAGTTTCCGGACAACCTCTTAACCGAGATTTAGAAACAATTGCTACATCATCTGTATTACACAACAAGGTTGATTTCCTTCGAGTGCATAATGTGCGTGATCACATGCGATTTTTTGTAGCTCAAGCTGCTTTACAGGGATGATAGTTATCGGAATTATGGCTGTTGATCCCAAGGGGGTAATTGGAATAAATAATGGATTGCCCTGGCATTATCCAAGTGAGTTAGATCATTTTCGTCAGGTGACTGAAAAACAAGTTATTGTTATGGGGAGAAAGACATTTGAAACTATGCCTCAAGACATATTAGGGAATCGTATCCCTGTTGTTTTTTCTCGTGACAAATTAAATTCTTGTTTTAACAGAGGAGTAAAATGCACTATTATTTCTTCTATGCAAGAGTTTTTGTCAATCCAAAGTAATTCTAAAGTCTTCATGATTGGTGGAGCACAAATAGCGCATCTTTTTTTGGAGTATGATCTAATCTCAGAATTTATCATAACAGAAATTCACAAACCCTATAAAGGTGATGTATATTTCAACTTAACACTTCTTGATGGATGGCATAAAACTATTCTCACCAAAACGAAAGATTATACTATATGCAAGCTGACACGTTAATATGCATGTTGAAGCAATTTATACCCACCGCATTGAATGTGGAGAAGTATTAGAGCAGGTTCTTGATCGCTATGTTTCAGAGTTGCTAAGAGAGGAAGTTGTTCTTGCTATCACATCAAAAATCATTTCTATTTGTCAAAAACAAGTGGTTTGCAAAACTGCTTGTTCTAAAGAAGAGCTAATCAAAAGAGAAGCTGATGCAATTGTTGATGTAGACCATAATTCTTACGGCATCTATTTAACAATCAAAGACAATATCTTAATTCCATCTGCTGGTATTGATGAATCAAATGGTAATGAAATGTATATTTTATACCCAAAGGATGTTCAGAAAACAGCTCTATCAATATGGAACTATCTCAAGACAAAACACTGCATAAAACATCTTGGTATTTTGATTACAGATAGTAACATAACACCTATGCGCCTTGGGGTTACGGGCGTTGCTCTTGGTTGGTGTGGATTTGAACCATTTTATTCCTATATAGGCAAGCCAGATCTTTATGATCAACCACTGCAAGTAACACAAGTCAATCTTCTTGATGCGCTGGCAACGTCTGCTGTTTTAGTTATGGGAGAAGGGGCGGAGCAAACACCAATGGCAATAATTAGTGGCGCACCAAAGATTCACTTTCTTACTCGTCCGCCAACTACAGAAGAAGAAAAAAGTGTGAAGATATCTATGGAAGAGGACCTTTACTCTCCTCTCCTCATGCGAGCCCGCTGGTTAAAGAGTTAAAGAGGAACTTAAAAATTTGCTATTAGACTTCTTACATAACCATATAACATTGGGAATAGAAACAAAAAACTTACTTGACACCCTTCGCCAGCGCCCTTATCATGGTAGTGAAGCTATTGTATTTGCTTTCGCCAATCTGCAGATTAAAAGGTAAGGATTACTTAATGTATCGGCGTCTTATGTTTAATTTTTTGCAGTACATAGATACTGTATGTCTTCACAAAACTTCATCTACATCTAGATTTTTATCTAAATAAGCTGAACGCGCTTATAAAGCGTTACAAGACATCAAAAAATGCCAATACTCGA
>NZ_JAPQLN010000055.1:0-4670 GCF_028981745.1 Wolbachia endosymbiont of Drosophila tristis
GGTTTAAAGTACAGCCAAGAAGATGGGTTGTAGAAAGGACTTTTGCTTGGGTTAATAGGAATAGAAGGCTATCGAAGGAGTATGATTTACTCACAACATCCACTGAGAATTTCATATACCTAGCTATGAGTAGGGTTATGTTAAAGAGGGAATATGCTTGAATTTACTAGTTTCCGGACAACCTCTTAACGCCTCTTCTATTATTTTTGAGTCAACATTTTCAGAAGTTAAACCTTCAAGCGCTTCTTCAATGAATTTTATAAATAATTCTTTGTTGACCTCCTTTTGCAAGCCTTGGTCATTAATCGCTAAACCTAAATCTTTGAGGTTCATCCCTTTAACTTGTTCTGATAGGGTTGTAAATAACTCTTTTTTCCCCTCTTGTGAGGATTGTGCAATACTTTCTATTATATCTGAAATAGCTTTTCTTAGTTCTGGATAGTCAGTGTCAAAAAACATACTATTGCTAGATTCCATATTCAGCTTCGTTGATTATAAATATGCCTAATTATACATACTAATCATTAATTATATTATAATTGATATAACATACCCCTTTCCAAATATAGAATTTGTATTAAAATATCTAGATTATATGAAATCAAGGTACTTTATGGGTGAAAAAAAATTAAAAGCTGCTGTGGTCTTATCAGGGTGTGGTCACCTTGACGGTGCAGAGGTAAGAGAAGCGGTTTTAAGTTTGCTTGTGCTTGATCAGCAGGAAGTGGATGTTAAATGCTTTGCACCTGATATCAATATCACACAAGTTATGAATCATAGAACAAAAGAGGCAACAAAAGAAAAAAGGAATGTACTTGTGGAAGCAGCAAGAATCGCAAGAGGCGGAATATATGACTTAAAAGAAGCCAAAGCTGAAAATTTTGACATGCTAGTTGTACCTGGTGGATACGGGGTTGCGAAAAATTTATCTGACTTAGCTGAAAGTAAAGACATGGTGACAGTAATGCCTGAATTTGAAAGATTAGTTTCAGAATTTTTTGTTACAAAAAAGCCAATAGGAGCGATATGCATATCTCCAGCCATCATTGTTTCAATTTTAAGTAGCAAGATAGGTAAAGAAGAAAGTAAGGTTAAGGTAACTATAGGAGATGACAGAGAACAGTTGATAGAAAGGCTTGGCGGCGAGCACATAAAATGCGATACAGAGTTATCAATAGAAGACGAAGAACATAATGTATTTTCCTGTTCTGCTTATATGCGTAGCGACGAAAGTACATACTCTGTATATCAAGGGATAAAGCATATGATTGACAGCATGGTAAAAAAGATTAACAAAAAAACTAAACAGCCATTCCTATAAGGTGTACTAAATAAGACTTCTCTATTAATCACACAATTAACTGTTGAATTTTACATTTCTAGCTGTATTATGGCTACGTAGCTAAAGTAACTTAGGTTTATCGACGCTTTACTACTTGTTAGCGGTGTGGTGTAGTGGCCATATATGTTTAGTTCTTTTTTTTAAGGTATTTTGTATGTCAGATCTTTTCTATATTGAAACTACGTGTTGTGTGGACGGTCAGTGTGATGTCTATACAGGGGAAGTGAGTTTTAATGATGTCATGTTAGGCAAGTTCAGTCTAAATTCGTGCAGCGGGAAAGAAGCTATGATAAATCTAGACATTATTACATTCGATATTAATATCACTATTGATGGTCAAAATGGAAAGACAATAAAAAAAGACCTTAAAGGTCTTGAATTTGTAACTAAAGATGATGGTTCTTGGTATATTAATAAGGATTTTGGTGATGATAAATTTGAAGTTGTAGTAAAGCAATCATAATTTTACATCTCAGGTGTAACATTTAGTATAGGCGCTATTCTATTTATAATGTTCTTTACTATAGGCGCAGCAATTATTCCCCCGGTATGGTGCATCCCTTGAGGCTCATCAATAGCAATTAGCACTATGTACCTTGGGTCAAGCATAGTTAGCACTCCTATAAATGATGCTATGTTTGCATCTTTGCTATATTTACCATCTACAACTTTTTCCGCCGATCCAGTTTTTCCTCCTATTGAATATGCCTTTATTTTTGCTTTTCTGCCAGTGCCATCTGTTACTGCTGCACGTAATAATTTTCTCATTTCCCTGGAAGTTCTTCTTGAGATAATTTGCTCTCCTATACTTCTTTTATTCAACATCAAGGTTGCGTTATGAAATATCCCATTGTTGATTAATGCTGCTGCAGTTTGTGCAAGATGTATAGGAGTTACAGCTATGCCATAACCATAAGATGCTGTTATTAAAGTGGTTTCACTCCATTTATCCGGGATTATCGGTGTGGATTTTTCTGGTATTTCTATTTTCAAAGGAGAAAATAGCTTCATAGCTTTAAAGTATTCTACCTGTTTTTCAATACCTAGTTTGACTGCAATTTTTGCTGCACCAATGTTGGATGATTTTACAAATATATCTTGCACAGTAATTTTTGGAATTTTAGATTTATGAAAATCCTGAATTTTATACTTTCCGATGGTGATTGGTGTTGATACGTCATATAAATCGCTAGTTTTTGTAGCGTTCGCATCAAGCGCTGCGGCTATTGTAAAGTATTTTAATACCGACCCCATCTCATATACCCCAAGACTGGCGCGATTAAACTTTTGTACGTCTTCTGCCTTATTCTGTAAGTTGGGATTAAAATCAGGTAGGCTGACCATCGAGATAACTTCACTATTTCTCACATTTAAAACAATTCCTACTCCGCCAAGTGCCTGATATCTGCTTACAGCTTTAGTTAGCTCTTCATGCACTATGCTTTGCACTCGTGTATCTAAGGATAGTATTATGGGCTTTTCTTGCTCATTGTTTTTACTTATATACGCCTCAACTCCTGCAATACCATTGCCATCTATGTCAGTGTAACCAAGCACGTGTGAAAATAAATTACTGTGAGGATATATACGCTTTATGTCGTCATCAAAATTTACTCCTGGTACACCAGCGTTTTTGATCGCTAGTAATTCTTTTGGAGTCAAGTGCCGCTTTATCCAAGCAAATTTCTTTTCTGAAGTAAGTACTCTATATAAGTTCTTGTATTCGAGGTCATGCAAAGTAGAACACAGTTGTGCTGCTATACTTTCCGGATTCTTTACTTTGGTTGCATCTATATATAGTGATGTTGTGGGCACATTTGTTGCTATTACCACTCCATTTCTATCTAAAATATCAGGTTGTTTATGTACTATATTATCTTTTCTAAAATTTTCTGAAGTAGTAAGTTGATCAAATGTTAAAGAGAATATGCGAAAAATAATTATTATATAAAATATAAATAATGGTACTATAAAACACAGTGAGCGGAGCTTATTTTTAAGTAATGCTTGCATATTTACTTGATTTGACAAAAATGGAAATCATCTTAGCTGAACCACGAGGTTTTTGTGCCGGGGTAAAAAGAGCTGTGGACATATTAGCTATTACTTTAGAAAAATACAAAAACGAGCGCCAAGTTTATGTGCTACACGAAATTGTTCACAATAAATATATAGTAGAGGACTTTAAGAAACAAGGAGTGGTTTTTGTAAGCAGTATCGAGGAAATTGAAGATAATGAAGGAATACTGATCTTCAGCGCGCACGGAGTATCAAAAAATATAGAAGATGAGGCAAAAAGAAAGGGTATTCAAGTGATTGATGCAACATGTCCTTTAGTCAACAAAGTGCATAAAGAAGCAAAAAGGTATGAAAACAGTGGTAAAGAATTAATTCTCATTGGGCATGAAAACCATCCAGAAGTTAAGGGAATTAGGGGAAGAGTAAACAATCCTATCACTTTAGTGCAAACTTTGCAGGATGTATATGATTTAAAGGTTAAAGATCCAGATAATTTGTCTTATGTTACACAAACTACGTTAAGCATCGACGATACCCGTGACATTATTGCTGCCTTGAAATTAAGGTTTCCAGGCATAACAGGTCCAGATTTAAAGGACATATGCTATGCAACGCAAAACAGACAAAATGCTGTTAAAAAGCTAGCTGAAATTGTAGACATGGTATTAGTTGTAGGAAGTAAAAATAGCTCAAATTCAAACCGCTTATTAGATCTGTGCACTGCCAGAGGAAAAAGAGCCTACTTGATTGATAATTACAGCTGTGTGAATAAAAGCTGGTTTCAGGGCGTAGAAAAGATAGGAATCACCGCAGGTGCTTCCGCTCCTGACATATTAGTTGATGAATTAATAGACTACCTAAAAGTAAACCTGAGTGTAAAAATTTCAGTTATGCCAGGTGGTATTACTGAAAATGTTCAGTTTAAAATACCGAATCTGGTTTAAAACACAACTTATCTACTAAACTTCTCTTGAAATCACACAAACCAGCATCTATAGCTAAGACGTCATACCGCGATTCATTAGACTTCTTGCATAACCATATAACAAACTTTTATTGGGAATAGAAACGAAAAAACTTGCTTGACAAACTCCGCCAGCCCCCTTATCATGAAACTGAAGCTATTGTATTTGCTTTCGCCAATCTGCAGATTAAAAGGTAAGGATTACTTAACGTATCGGCGTCTTATGTTCAATTTTTTGCAGTATATAGATACTGCATGTCTTTACAAAACTTCATCTACATCTAGATTTTTATCTAAATAAGCTGAACGCGCTTATAAAGCGTTACAAGACATCAAAAAATGCCA
>NZ_JAPQLN010000056.1:0-9318 GCF_028981745.1 Wolbachia endosymbiont of Drosophila tristis
GGTTTAAAGTACAGCCAAGAAGATGGGTTGTAGAAAGGACTTTTGCTTGGGTTAATAGGAATAGAAGGCTATCGAAGGAGTATGATTTACTCACAACATCCACTGAGAATTTCATATACCTAGCTATGAGTAGGGTTATGTTAAAGAGGGAATATGCTTGAATTTACTAGTTTCCGGACAACCTCTTAAGTAAAACAATAAAAACTGCAAGTAAAACTTTAAAAAAGGTATTGGAAGCTCGGCAGAATAGTTTGTTGGGGTGTGAGCTACGGAAATATTTTTGAATTTGTAATTTTTCAGAAAGCCCTATATTCTTTAGTTTTACATAGCGAACATGAAGTCAAAGCATTATCCTGATACAGTAAGTAGTCCTGATTTTTTATCGTTAGAAAAGGAAATCATAAAATTTTGGCAGGAAAACAAAGTTTTTGAGCGGTCAGTTGAAGAACGTTCCAAGGATAATTGTTTTGTCTTTTACGATGGGCCTCCGTTTGCAAATGGACTTCCGCATTATGGACATTTACTCACTGGTTTCATCAAAGACGCATTTGCAAGATATCAAACTATGCTTCAAAAAAGGGTTGAACGTAGATTTGGCTGGGATTGCCATGGATTGCCGGCTGAGATGGGTGCAGAAAAAGAACTTGGAATATCTGGTAGAACTGAGATAGAGAAGTTTGGTATAGATAAATTTAACGATCATTGCCGTACTTCTGTGATGAAATTTTCATCAGAGTGGGAGAAGTATGTAAATAGGCAAGCAAGGTGGGTAGACTTTCACAATGACTATAAGACTATGGATAAATCATTCATGGAGTCGGTCATGTGGGCATTCAAGCAGCTTTATGATAAGGGTCTGGTGTATGAATCAGTGCGCGTTGTACCATATAGCTGGGCATGCGAAACTCCATTATCTAATTTCGAAACAAGGCTTGATAACGCGTATAGAGAAAAAGTTAGCAAAGCTGTAACTGTTGCATTTGAGCTTTTAGAAAACCCACAGCAATTTAAAAGTGTTAAACGAAAGTGTAAATTACTTGCTTGGACTACAACTCCTTGGACGTTGCCGAGCAACTTGGCTTTAGCAATAGGAAAAGATATTAAGTATTGTGCAGTGTCAGTCCACCCTTTGATGTCATTCCAGCGCGTGACGCTGGAATCTATTTCTGGATCCCAGTGTCTGGGCACTGGGATGACAGGGAGTAGTGAAGGAAGTTCAATGAATGGTGAAATATACATTTTTGCTGAAAGCTACTTAGAGAAATTTATCAGCCACTCTGAACAAAACAATATTCCATATGAAAACTGCAATATAAAACTTAAAGCGAATGATCTTGCAGGTCTTTCTTACAAACCACTGTTTGACTATTTTAAAGACACAAAAAATGCATTTCGCGTTTTTATTGCTGATTATGTGACGGAAGAAGACGGTACTGGCGTTGTGCATACTGCCCCTGGATTTGGTGAGGAAGATTTTTACCTTTGCCAAAGCCATGATATTCCAGTTATTTGTCCAATTGATAACAGTGGAAAATTTACTGCTGAAGTTTCAGATTTGGCAGGGGTTCATGTTTTTGATGCCAATGATACAGTAATAAAAAAATTGAAAGGGCAGGGAAGTTGGTTTAAGACTGAGCAATATATTCACAATTATCCACACTGCTGGAGAACTGACACTCCTTTGATCTATCGAACTATGCCTTCTTGGTATGTTGCTGTTACAAAATTCAAAAGCAGAATGGTAGAGCTAAATAAGAGAGTTAATTGGATACCAAACCACATTAGAGATGGTCAATTTGGAAAATGGCTTGAAGGGGCACACGACTGGTCAATTTCACGCAATCGATTCTGGGGTACGCCAATCCCTGTATGGAAATCAGATGATGCGAGATATCCAAGAGTAGATGTATATGGTTCAATAGAAGAACTGGAGAGAGATTTTAATGTTAAAATAGACGACTTGCACAGACCATTTATCGATACTTTAACAAGACTAAATCCTGATGATCCAACAGGAAAATCAGTTATGCGCCGTGTACCTGACGTGTTTGACTGCTGGTTTGAATCTGGCTCGATGCCATTTGCGCAAATCCACTATCCGTTTGAAAATAAGGAGTGGTTTGAATCTGCGGATTTTATCACTGAATACATAGCGCAAACCAGGGGGTGGTTTTATACGCTCTTTGTATTGTCCACTGCTTTGTTTAATAGGGAACCATTTAAGAACTGCATATGCCACGGTGTTGTTTTGGATGTAAAAGGGCAAAAATTGTCCAAACGTTTGAATAACTATGCAGATCCAATGGAGGTTTTTGATAGATACGGTTCTGATGCACTGCGTTTTCTTATGCTTTCTGGATCTATTATTTGTGGTGGTAATTTGCTACTCGATAAAGAAGGAAACTCAATACGAGATGTTCTGAAAAACGTAATAAAACCTATTTGGAACAGTTATCACTTTTTTACTATGTATGCAAATGCAGATGGAATTAAAGCTGAAGTTTGTAAGGATTATCAAAGTACTATTGATCGCTACATGATTTCCAAATGTTTTGAAGCTGTAGAAAGTATCCAAGCTTCTATGAACAGCTATAGCTCCCAAGAGGCTTGCAAAATTCTGATAGATTTTTTTGAAGTGCTGAATAACTGGTATATTCGTCGCAGTCGCGAGCGTTTTTGGAAAAGTGATTTGGATCAGGATAAAACTGATGCTTATAATGTTCTATATACGGTTTTTTATTACATACTAAGAGCTGCAGCTCCTTTGTTGCCACTTATAACAGAGAATATATGGCAAGGGCTTAAGTATGAAGAAACATCTGTTCATTTGGCTAATTTTCCACAATTAGAGAAGTTTGATAGTCAGCTCATTGCCAAGATGGATCTAGTGAGAGAGGTGTGCAACTCTGCACTTTCGATCAGAAACACTTTTAATATACGTATCAGACAGCCGCTTGGCAGTATGATCATTTATCATCAGTCTTCCTGTAGTTTTCTTGAAGGTGAACCGCTTTCTGTCATCCCAGAGTTCTCTCCTGTTATCCAAGTAGCTGACACTGGGATCCAGTGTGCTGCAGATTCAAATGAGTACCAGGAGATGATAAAAGATGAGGTGAATGTAAAAAGCTTGGAATTAGTAAACAGACTTGAAGGTATTGCATCACTAGAGTTAAAGCTAAATTTCCCACTGCTTGGGAAAAGAATTCCAGACAAAATCAAGAAGCTAGTTCAATATGTCAAGGAGGGAAAATGGAAGCAAGTTGAGAATGAGCAGATATTTCTAGGAGACGAATCAGAGAACTATATTATAGAAAAAGGCGAATATGAACTATTGTTAAAAGCAAACAGTGAATATTCCTCTGTATTTGATAACAATAAAGGGATTGTCATTCTAAATACTGAACTAAATGATGAATTAATTCTAGAAGGGTTAGCGAGAGATGTCGTGAGGCTCATTCAAGAAACCAGAAAACAAGCTGATTTTCATATATCAGATAGAATCAGAGTAATAATCAAAACAGAAGAAGAGAAAATTAAGGAAGCAATAAATACGTGGTTTGAATATATAAAAGAGCAGACCCTTGCCTTATCTTTGGACATTAATACAGAAATTGGAACTAACTTCTATTCTAAGGAATATCAGGATTTAAGTGTTAGTATTGAGCATTAAATTTTTAATAAAGTTGCAAGATTGTCAGTATTTATGCTATACTTAAGGTAATTGGATAAGGTTATAATATGAATAAAGCTGTTGCAGATGATTATGAAGAAGTTGTTAACAATAGTGGTGGTTTAGGTAAAGCAGAATCTGTTGTTACTTTGGAGGAGGAAGAAGAGTTTTTTGATGCTATGGAAGCTGTTTCTAATGTAGAAGAAGGGAATAATTTAGGTCTTGCTACTTCAGAAGAGGAAGAAGAATTTTTTGATGCTGTGGAAGAACAAGAGCCGTTAGCTAATTTTAACGTTCCACTCAGTATATTTCATTATAAAGATTATAACTCTGATTTTTTTACTTCCTGGTATAATATATCAAGCGAAATATTTAAGGAAATAAATAGAACTTGCCCAGAAAAGAAAATATTAAATTTAGCTCTGTCAGTTTTAATGCTTCCTTATATTGCTTTTACTGCACTGGGATTAGTCGTATGCAGTAGATTTCAAGCAAACAGCAAGACACAAGACAGTGTAGGGGAAGATAAGACAAAAAAGAGTGAAACTGGCGTGCCAAAAAGATTGGCATATGGTGTTCTTGCTGCAATAGCAATTTTTGTTAATATGGCTGTACTTGTAGCCTTAGTTGTTCCTGCAACAATTGCTTTGGCTACTTTTTATCTTTTAAATAGAGATTTATCTTACTCTTTAGTTACTGCTCTTAAAATAAGTATGGGGCGGTATTCTAATAAGCATCAAAATATTGAGGTGTCTTTTCATGAAAAGGAAGTTACTGGACCAAATATTGCGTGGGATATGGAAATAGAATTTCCACCGCAATTTAAACGATTGCTTAGAGATTTGTATGAAAATGAAAATAACAAGTGGTTTGATGTGACGCGGAATTCAGAGCATAGCATCGTACTGAAATTGTCAACTAACATCAATTTAAAAAATGGTCTTAAGCCCTTACGCAATGAAATCAAGGATGTGCTTGCAACTTCTATTCAGGAATTTGCGAAGACTATGGAAGAACTGATAAAGCTAGAAAAGAAAGAGATTACATATGATAAATTGAAGGAATTATTGAACGAATTCAAGTCGAAAGTGGTAGATAGTATAGGTCCTAATTTGACAAGTCACTTAATACAAAGTGCTTATCAAGTTGCCTTTATACAAGCAATTAAGTTTCAGCGAGATAGACGGGGAGAAGATTTTTCGCTGGAAGATGAGATAAAAAATTCTTTAGTGAGACAGGAATTAGAGAGTTTAAGAGGAATAGGTCAAACAAGGTGTAACAATATATATAAGAAATTAAAAGAAATACATGAAAACAGTAGCTTAACAAATGACACCTTAAAAAGGGGGTTAGAAGACCTTTTTAAATTCGAATATGATGATCAAGAGATTGAGCGCAGGCTGGTAAAATCAGTAATGAAAAAAGTTCAAGGTAAGTTAAGTCAATCAGATATACCGGATAAGGAGAAGCAAAGCCTAAGGAAGCAGCTTGAAGATTTAGAAAAAAAAGTAAAGGTTCCATCGGATAAGGAAGCTTCAGCTAAAATAAATGACTTTATAGAAAAGATGTATTTAGAAATAAAAAAATATAAAGTGCAAAGGTTACTTCGAGAACAAAAAAAGGGTGTTTTACGTTTATGCAAGAAATTAAGAAAATATGGTGAATCAGGTCTAGCAGAAATAATTGAAGCTTTTCGCGTGCAAGATGAAGGACATTTAGAAAAATCTACATTAGAACAAACACTCAAAGATCAAAATAAGCGTTTACAAGCTGAACAAAATAACAGGGAAAAAGGGCATCCGGGTACAAGATCAATAGAAGTGCTCTTAAAAAGGAATGAAGAAATTCTGAAAGCATTAAAACAGTTAGAATTAGGCAAAAAAGAATTATTGATAAATGAAGAAACAAAAAATGATTATAAAGAAGAACTAACGTCTCGTGAAAAAATAAAATTTGCAGTAATAGAAGATGATTTACTGAAGGTATTCAAGCTTGAAACTTTTGATGAAAAAGAAATCAAGAAGTTATTAGAAAGAGCAGAACTGGAGTACTGTTTAGCAGAAAAACGCATCAAATATCCTGTAATTAAAACAAAAGATAATATCAAACATTTTAGTCGAAATTTATTGTCTCCTTTGATAGACAATTTGACAAAAAATATAATAAATAATATACCAGGAAATAGTGAAGGTTGTATACAGAAAGTTAAGAACTGGAGTAAAGTTATGTTTGATGCAATAAAGATTGGAGCATCAAATGCTTATAAAGAGACTACAGAGAGAAAAGTGTTAAATGTGGCACATAATACTTATAAAGAAGGAGAGACATTTCTTCAATGTTTTCAGTCAAATTATGAAGGTATTGGAGCCTTTTTAGGTAATTTATTTTCTGATGATGGGGTAACATTTAAAAATGATGTGTGGCCTAAAATAGAAGAGCATTTGCATGGAGTGTGGGATAGATTTTTCAAGGATATTGAATTCAATATTGGAAATAAATTGGATGAAGTAAGTGTGACACAGCAACGGCAGGAAACTATGATTGTGACTCAACGATAAGTTCTCAAAGTTCCTCCGGTATTTTCACATACTAAATTAACTATAGCACTTGATTCTTTTTGGATCTCTTTTTCAGTTAAAGTGTGGATTGGAGAGCAAAAAGTAACTGACAACGCTATAGACATCTTATTCGGTTCTATATTATTTCCATGGTATACATCGAATATCAAAACTTCTGTGATGAGCTCTGAGCTTTTTTTTATCACATTGATTATGTTACCTACTTCCACATCCTTATTTACTATAAATGCAAAATCACGTTTTACACTTTGGTATTTATAATCGATAAATTTCTTTCTACTTACAGGTAAATTTTCAATATTTTCTAGTATTACCTCAAAACCTACAACTTTTTGCTTGATATCAAAAAGATCTAATATATTAGGATGCAACTCTCCAAAATAACCTGCTACTTTATTCTTAAAAGAGAGAGTGCCTGACTTTCCTGGGTGGTAATGTTCTTTTTCTGCTTTCTCTATCGTTAAATTATCACAATTAACGTTAAAAAACTCCAAAGCTGCTATGCAATCAGCCTTTGCGTCAAAAACATCTACTTTCCTATCAGTATTATAATGGTTTCGCGGTAAATTATTTCCTGACCTAATTCCACTTAAAACATACTTAGACTGAGCTTCACCATCGTAAATCGGCCCGATTTCGAAGATTGCAAGATCAGATATTCCATGGGCAATATTATCAGCAGTAACTTGCAATAAATTTGGCATAATACTTGGTCTCATTATATTAAAGCTATTGTTAAACGGATTATCGATGATAAATAACTTATTCGAGTAACCAAATTTTTCAGCTGTTGATTCACTCATAAACGACCAGGTTAGCACTTCATGAAACCCTCTGTTTGTCATCAAAATACGCAAATTGTCGTATGTACTATCTACTTCTTCAACATTATTTGGTAGTGGTTCTTCTTTTATTTTGTCATAGCCGTATATCCTTGTTACTTCTTCGATTAGGTCAGCCGGTATTGTCACGTCCGGTCTCCAGCTTGGTACTTGTACATTCCAATTGCCTTCGGTTTTTTTATCAATACTAAACCCTAGTTTCGTTAAGATATCAAGCACCTCATCAGGCGATACAGACACACTTCCAAACTTGTTCACATCCTGATAATCAAAGCTCACCTTGGTGTCAGCACTATCTAAACTGCCAGCAGACACTACGCTTGAGGTTTCTCCACCACATAAGTCCAGAATCATTTTAGCTGCAAGGTTGAGTCCATCAAAAGTAAATTCAGGATCAACTGAACGTGCAAATCTGTAACTAGCGTCTGTGGAGATGCCGAGCTGCCTTGAAGATTTAGTAATAGAGATGGGATCGAACCAAGCAGACTCTAAAAAGATATCAGTAGTTTCAAGAGTACATTCACTGCACTTACCACCTATAATTCCAGCAATTCCATGAATATTTTTATCACCTGCAATAACGCTTATGTCTTTGTTTAATAAGTATTCTTTACCGTTCAAACCAGCAAATTTTTCTCCGTCGTTTGCTTTGCGTACTGTGAGCTCTCCTTCTATTTTTTTTGCATCATACGCGTGCATTGGGCGGCTGAAAGATATCATAATATAGTTCGTGATATCAACTATTGCAGAAATGGAGCGCATTCCTATCGATTCCAGCCTATCTTTTAACCATTTTGGGCTTTCTTGATTTTTTACATTGGCGATGTATATTCCACTAATAAAACTTTCCCCGTCAGTAACTTCAACATCGATTGGTGAATTTATGGAGCTGGTAAGTTGTGGAATGCTTAAAGTCTTTAATGTCCCAATTCCAGTTGCAGCAAGGTCGCGAGCTATTCCATAAATGCCTAAGCAATCTCCACGGTTTGGAGTAACATTTATATCAATTACAGGGTCACAATTGAAAAATTTATCCCCTACTTTATAATCATCGGAAAGCTCGATTATTCCTTCACTTTCCTCTTGAACCAGCGCAAGTTCAGAAGCAGAGCAGAGCATCCCTTCACTTAGCACTCCTCGTATTTTTGTGGGCTTGATTGTGAAATCACTTTCTGGCAATGTGCTACCAAGAGATGCAAGCACAGTTTTCATACCTTCTGTAACATTGTTTGCTCCGCAAACTATTTGTAGAATTTTACTTCCGTCATCTACTTTACATAATTTTAATTTATCAGCATTTGGATGAGGTACGACTTCTAATACCTCTGCAACGATAAACCCAGTCAATCTGGAATTATCGATCACATCTTCTACTTCTAACCCTATGTGAGTTAATTTATCGGTAATTTCTTCTAAACTAGCATTGGTTTCTAAGTACTCTAATAACCAAGATAATGTGAATTTCATGGACCTAAAAAGAAGTGAAAAAGTTATTGTAATATAAAATGTAGTGCTTTTAAAGCTTGTTGTAGTGGAATACTTCTACATCATTGTTTATGATGTAGAAGCTTTTGTAACTTTATATCTTCTTGCGAAGAGAAAGAATTTTTTCTATATCACCTTTTAAATCTATCTCCAGAAAGAATTTAAGACTTTCATAATCCCAGGCATCCTCATCAATGTTACTATCAAAAAAGAAGTGTATTATTGCATTGTTGAGTCCTATGTAATAATCGCGAGTATCTTCGTCAAGGAAACAATCTACTGATTCGATGTATCCGTTACCAAATTCCTGCTCCAAATTTAAAGGATGATTAGTGTTAATAAAATCTATTTCGTTCATTATATACCTCACTAAAAATTAAATTATAATCAAAATAAGATATTAGAGGTTGTCCGGAAACAAGTAAAAGGCTATAATATCTGAAATTTTAGTACGGGGTAAAGATGAGAAAAAAGTATCCAACAGATCTAAGCGAAAGGGAATGGGCAAGAATAGAAAAACACTTCAGAGTATCATACAAGAAAGGAGGAAGGCCGCCAAAGTATAGCAAAAGAGAAATATTAGAAGCAATTTTCTATGTATTGCGTACAGGGTGTCAATGGCGGTATTTACCAAATGATTTTCCGCTATGGAAGACTGTGTATGAGCAGTTCAGGCAATGGAAGAAGCAGGGAATTTTTGAGAAAATGAATTATGAAATTACAAAATATAGTAGAAGAAAAA
>NZ_JAPQLN010000057.1:0-5334 GCF_028981745.1 Wolbachia endosymbiont of Drosophila tristis
TAAAGACATACAGTATCTATATACTGCAAAAAATTGAACATAAGACGCCGATACATTAAGTAATCCTTACCTTTTAATCTGCAGATTGGCGAAAGCAAATACAATAGCTTCAGTTTCATGATAAGGGGGCTGGCGAGGTTTGTCAAGCAAGTTTTTTGTTTCTGCGGACTACCTAGATTAATATTATATAGAAGGTTTGCTGCCAATAAAGCCTAAACTTACCAAATACATTTCTGTAGATTCAGATCTACTTGACCTTGGTTTAAAGTATTTTACTGTTTTAAACATTTTTTTTAGCTCGTTACAAAAATCTTTGTCAGATTCTCCTTGGAAAATTTTTACTACAAACGTGCCACCATGACTCAAGAAATGCTTTGCAAAATTGAGCGCTGCTTCGCATAAAAGCATAATTCTGATATGATCCAACGATTTTAAACCACAAGATTCGGGCGCCATGTCAGATAAAATTACATCAAATTTTTGATCCTTGAATTTTTCTCTTAAAATTTCAAACTCATTGATAATATCACATTGTATAAACTCTACTCCATTAATTGCGTTCATTGGTTTTATGTCAAGAGCAACCACATTTGCACCTTTCTGAGATGCAACTTGTGACCATCCACCAGGAGAAGCACCAAGATCAATAATTTTTTGCCCTTCTTGGAATAATTTAAATTTGTTATCCATTTCTACCAGCTTATATGCTGAGCGTGACCTATAACCATCCTTGCTAGTTTTTTGCACATACTGATCATTCAAATGACGATGTAGCCACCTTGTTGAAGATAGTTTTCTGCCTCTAGCCGTCTTTACTCTAGTTTTTATTGCTAATACCCTACTTATTATTGATTATATCTTTAAGTTCTTTTTCAACTACTTCTTTTACCAGTGCATGTAGATATTTATTCAGCCATTCTGAGAGCTGAGGTTTTAAAAGAGATGTAACTAATTCTTCAACAGTAAGGTTCGCTTTTTTTTGTTGTTTATGCTGTAATTCGTTTTGCATTTTTCCAAGCAACGCTTTGATCTCTTCCATATTCTCTTTTAAAATTAGATGATCGTTATTTTGCGCTTGTAAGCCGCTATTACTCGCTTTGTTATTACTCATTTGGATATTATCGTACAAATAAATATCTTTTTTTTCTTCTGAATTGTAGCTATGGCCATTAAATTGGTTATTGTTGCAAGCCATTTCCTCACTTTGGTCATCATTATCAATGTCCTCTTTTTCATTATTTTCTTTTTTGCCATCTTCTTCTATTTCTTCTGGATACTCTTCCTCAAGGTATAGCACATCATCATTTTCATCCTTTATTTCTGCTTTATCGTTACTCGCGTTTTTACCCGATATAGCTTTTTTTATATCTTCTAGGATATCTTTTACAGATTGATTACCTTGTTCATCATGCATAGTGCTAATACCATTAAATTTAGAGGTTTATACTATTTATCATAAAAAGCAAGTTGTAAACACTAATCACATAATTGCTTTTTGCTTCAACTAAGTCTGAACGTGCTTTAAATAATGCATCTTCAGTGTCCAAAAGGTCAGATGTACTCTTTAAATTTAAGTTTACTTCTTGCTCAACTCCTTCCAATGCTAGAGCTGCTGCTTTTTCCGCTTCTTGACTTGCTTTGATAATGGCCTTTGCTGTCAACACATTATTCCAAGCATTTACAACTGCTTGTTCTATATTTTTTACCGTTTCATAATAATCGTAGGTAGATTTTTTTGCATCCATTTTAGCTTTACTGACACCAAAAGCATTAACTCCTCTCTTAAAGATTGGAACATCAAGAGTAAAAACTACATGAACATTTTCTAATAGTTTGTCTACCTTCATACCATCCTCCCCAAAATTTTTGCTTGCACTTAGATTTAAAGAAGGAAGCCACTTGGAGCTTTCAGCAATCACTTCCATTCCGGCTGCTCTTTTTTGATAAACTGCTGCTTTTAGAGATAAATTATTGGTTTTTGCTAACTGTAAACATTCATTTAGCTCTGGAACAGAAGGTAGTTTATCATTAGCTTCAGAAAGGTCATCAGCATCTTCGCCAATCAAATGATAATAAGCAATATTTACCAACTTTAATTTACCTTCAGCATCAACTCTTTCGGATATAGAAGACGAAAATTTTGCTTTTGCTAACAAAACTTCAGCATTGGCTACCTCTCCAAGGGAAAAGCGTTTTTTCATAGCTGACAAATGTTCCAAAGAAACGCGTTCTTTATGTTCTCTGAGCTTTAATATTTCTGTCTTTTGTAAAACATTAACATATGCTTTCACAGCATTAAGTGCAAGCTCTTGTTTTAATTGCTGAAATCGCATCTTTTCTGCTTTGAGAAGATGGCTTGATCGACTGAATGTGGCAAAGGTACCACCGCCATCGATTAATTTCTGGCGCAATGTAAGTTTTTTTTCAGATGTATCAAGATTAAAGTTACTATCGAAATTGTATTGCAAATTAATGTCAGGTAAAAATCCAGCTAACCCAGAAGATTTATAGTGTTTTTCTGCGCTTTTATATTGGTAAAATTGAGACTTTATTTTTGAGCTATTTTTGATGGCTTTGCTTATCACTTCTCCCACATCGGTTGCATAGCAACTTATAGTATTAAAAATGATCGCAAGTGTGATAATCAATCGAAACATTCTAATTCCTATGCATATTGGTTGCGCAGCTCAATTACTAACATAAATTACTTTAATAATCAATAACTAATATTGTTGACACTATTGAGAAATTAAGTATATCATAGCTTACTATTGTTGGATCAAATAATGAAGACTTTTTTCTTAAAGGAGAAACAAATCAATAAAAAGTGGTTTGTCATAGATGCAGAAGGATTAGTGGTAGGGAGGCTTGCAGCATTTGTAGCGACACTATTACGTGGAAAGCATAAACCTGAGTATACACCTCATATGGATTGTGGCGATAATGTAATTATTATCAACGCAGAAAAGGTGCATTTCACCGGAAAGAAGCTTAAAGATAAAATTTACTATAAGCATACAGGTTATTCTGGTGGTTTGAAGAAAACTACTCCAGATAATATTTTAAATGGCAAATTTCCTGAGCGTGTAATAGAAATGGCAGTGAAAAGGATGCTTGATGATGGGCCTATGGCACGTAGACGCTTTGAAAATTTGTATGTTTATTCTGGTTCAGAGCATAAGCATCAAGGACAGCAACCTGAAAAGATAGATTTTGCCTCTTTGAATCGTAAAAATAAAAAGTAATGGAGTAAAAATGAAGAGTTCTACAATAAATAACAATGATTGGTCAGAAAAGACAATTAAATCAGCAGTTGATTCGCTTGGTCGTTTATATGCTACAGGCCGAAGAAAAGAATCTGTAGCAAGAGTATGGATAAAGCCGGGGAGTGGAAAATTTAGTGTTAACAAAAAAGGCGATCTAATTTCTTATTTTAAAAGAGAGTCAGTGTGCCAAATAGTAAAAATGCCATTTGTTGCAACTTCCACATTGGATAAATACGATGTATTTGCAACTGTAAAAGGTGGAGGGCTATCTGGTCAAGCAGGTGCTCTAGCTCATGGAATAAGCAGAGCTTTAAGTAGTGTAAGCCAAGATTTGCATTCTATACTACGTAATGGTGAGTTCTTAACTAGAGATTCACGTGTTGTTGAACGTAAGAAATATGGTCAACATAAAGCTCGGAAAAAGTGTCAATTTTCTAAGAGATAGTTATTTTATAGGGGTGTTTTTTTGTAAGTATTATACAAATATTTGCAAAAATGTATGATATCCTCTATTTTTGTGATGAATTTAGTTGACTATCGGTGTCAACATAATATGCTATTTATGTGATTTTTTCAATATTAAGGTAATTTATGAGTAAAGAAGATATAATAAAACAATTAAAGGAAGATTGTTCTAGTCAGAATATAGATATAACAAAATCTGATTTGAGCAAGATTCATGATGCGTTTATTAAAATAATAAAGAATGAGCTGCATGGGAAAGGTGAAATACGTTTGCATGGAATAGGAACATTTTCTACTGCTATCAGTCAGGAAAAACAATGTCGTAACCCCCAAAGTGGTCAGATCATGACTGTTCCTAAAAAGACAAGGGTAAAATTTAAAGCAAGCGAAACTCTTTTAAGTATTTTAAATGAGAAGGAAAAAGCAGCAGTTAGTTAGACATTGTCATTTTCATTGTTTTTACTACGCTGTGTAAGCCGTAAAATACAGCTTCGCTAATTAAATAGTGGCCTATGTTAAGAGCTGAGATGTGAGATATTCTTGTCATCTTCTTAGCGTGTTTATAAGTTATGCCATGTCCTGCGTGGCATTCTATTCCTAATTTATTGACGTACTCTGCAGCATTAGTAATTAACTGTAACTTTTTTTCTGATGGATTATCACAGTAATCCCCTGTGTGAATTTCTATTATGTCAGGTTTTGTCCCTAGCTTTTCAAGATATTTTAGTTGATCAATATTTGGATCGATAAACAGTGAGACTTTTATGCTAGAGCTATGCATTTCCTCTATTATACTAGAAAGTTTACTGTGCATATTCACGATATCCAGGCCACCTTCGGTTGTTAATTCTTCTCTTTTTTCTGGTACTATACTAATCGAATAGGGTTTTACCTTTTTTGCTATTTCAAGCATTTCTTCCGTGGCTGCAATTTCAAGATTTAGCTCAGTGCTAATGCTTTTTTTTAGGTTAAATACGTCTTCATCTCTAATATGCCTTCTATCTTCTCGTAAGTGTACAGTAATAAAGTCTGCTCCAGCGTCAATGGCTATTTCTGCTGCTTTCAATGGATCTGGATAAGAAGTTCCACGTGCGTTGCGGAGGGTTGCAACGTGATCGATATTAACACCTAGTTTCACAATCTACCTCAGAAATTATTTATAGATTATACATGTTATTAGGTTTTTTGCATAGTCATTGTTTGACCTTATCCAGAAAAAGTGGAGAGAAAGAAAAGAGTTTTTTTGGGTAAAATAAAATTTTGGAGGATTAGAAATGGCAAGAGAATATACGGCAGAGTTCAAATTGGAAGCTGTTAAGCTGGCAAATGAACAAAGAAAGGTAGGTCAAACAATTACAAAAACAGCAAAGGATTTAGGAATAAAGGGTGGTTTATTAGGAAAATGGATAAAGAAACACAACGAAAAAAAGTCGGCAGCAGATGCATTTCCAGGTAGAGGTAACATGGCTCCTTACGACAAAGAGAGATTTGATTTACAGAAAGAGTTAGCAAAAGTAACAAGGGAAAGAGACATTTAAAAAAAAGCCCTGGCCAGTCAAAAAGAGTAAAATATTTTTTTATATAGTAACTGCTATAAAGTACA
>NZ_JAPQLN010000058.1:0-8062 GCF_028981745.1 Wolbachia endosymbiont of Drosophila tristis
ATTATAAGCAACCTATTGAAAATCTTGTTTTTTTGCAATCAATCTGATCAAATTTAAGAATAGTAATTTATTATTTATATTAATAAATTTAATTCTATTGAAAATAGCTAAAGCATTGAAATTCTTGAATTTTAGCCGGATTAGTGAGTGGTAGTGAAATTTCTTTTACTCAAATTTAGGTATTCACTGACCGTTCTTGTTATAAATACCAGAATAATAAGCTACTGATATTCTCTACCTTTTTTATCTTTATCCATCATAGCTAGCGATGCAACAAAGCCCACTGGGATCCAGGAAAAAGAATGGTGTCATGCAAGTAGCTAACACTGGGATCCAGGAAAAAGAATGGTGTCATCCGAGTAGCTTGACACTGGCATCCAGGAGACTTAATTGCAAGTAATGCATTGAGTTTGGTGAGTATGGGTTTTGCGTTATAGAATGAAGCACTTTTGGTGAATTTGTAAAGAAAGCTGGATCCCAGTGTCAAGCACTGGGATGACAAGAAAGGGAGCACTGGAATTTTTATTTCAGCATTAGCCATGCATCTGAACAGATACGAGCTTTCTGCTTTTTTTGGGTAAGGTCAGTCAAAAAGGTTTTACAACAACCATAATAACTATAACTATTATCAATACTGTAACTGCTTCATTTAAAACGCGAAAATAAATATGTGACTTCTTATTCGAACCCATTGCAAAATTTTTCCTATATTTTGCAAGTAGCATATGAATAATTAACATCAAAAGTATTGCAAATGCTTTTACATGAAACCATCCTTCACGATATGCTTCCCTAATAACCATTAGTGTAATTCCAAGACCAAGTGAGAAAAGCATTGCAGGGTTTATGATATATCTAAGTAGCCTCTTTTCCATTGTTTGAAGCAAGCTATCATTTTCCCATCCCGGTTTTACAGTTGCATGGTAGACATAAAGCCTGGGTAAATAAAGCATACCTGCCATCCACATGATAACAGAGATAACGTGAAAAGCCTCAAGCCAGTGGTAATAGTTCATTAGCAAAAATTTAAAATTCCTGGTATTGTGTTAGTTTAATGAAAAAGAAATCGATATGAAAGCAGAAAATTTCACTAAAGAACAGATAATTGGATTCTACAGGAAAATGCTACTCATACGCAAATTTGAGGAAAAAGCAGGACAATTATATGGGATGGGATTAATAGGCGGGTTCTGTCACCTATCAATAGGACAAGAAGCAGTTGCAGTTGGAACTCAAGCTGCATCAAAATTAGGTGACGCTTTTATCACAAGTTATAGAGACCATGGCTTAATGCTCGCATGTGATTCTGATCCAAATGTTGTCATGGCAGAGCTTACCGGCAAAGAAACAGGATGCTCGAAAGGTAAAGGTGGTTCGATGCACGTATTTGACGTTGAAAAAAAATTCTTCGGCGGGCATGGAATAGTGGGAGCACAAGTTCCAATTGGCACAGGAATAGCATTTGCTAATAAATATAAGAAAAAAGATAATGTGGTATTTACATATTTTGGCGACGGTGCTGCAAATCAAGGACAAGTATATGAATCGTTTAATATGGCATCTTTGTGGGAGTTGCCTGTGGTTTACATCATAGAAAATAATGAATACGCAATGGGAACCTCCGTGCAAAGGTCAACTTTAGTAACAGAGTTATATAAAAGAGGAGAAAGTTTTGGTATTCCTGGAAAACAAGTTGATGGAATGGATTTTTTCTCTGTTTATGAGGCTACAAGCGAAGCAGCGGAACACACACGCAGCGGAAAAGGGCCTATCCTGCTTGAAATGAAGACATATCGATATCGCGGTCACTCAATGTCAGATCCTGCTACTTATCGCTTAAAAGAAGAAGTTGAAGATATGAAGCAAAATCATGACCCTATAAGCACTTTAAAGAAATACATGACAGATAATAAAATGGCTTCAGAAGAAGAGTGCAAAGTCATTGATAAGGAAATACGTGATTTAGTAAAAAAGTCGGAAGATTTTGCCAAAAATAGTAAAGAACCAAGCGTTGATGAGCTGTATACTGATGTTTATAAATTTGTTAGCTAATTTTTTTATCCAGAACTGTACAAACATTGTATAGTAAACGATGTCATCCAAATAGCTCCTTCTCCCGTCATCCAAGTGCCCTCCTTTTTTTGTCATCTCAGTGCTCTGACTACTTGGATCCAGCTGAGTTGGTGAGTATAAAAGTATAGCTAACGCAAGCTCTACGTCATGCCGCCGCGAACCGTCATACCGCGATTCATTCGCGGTATCTCTAGATCCCGCTAACAAGCAGCGGGATGACGGTTGTCAGGCTAGCTGTCATCTCAGTAGTCTCCTTCTCCTGTCATCCGAGTAGCTGACACTGGTTCCTTTATGACGGCAGTAGCCCCTTCGGTGTCATTCCAGTGCTTGACACTGGAATGACACCAATAATTGACATTTCACTAGATATTCATTATAAATAATGGAATGCTACAAAGTATAAAAACCATATTAATAGAAGACGATAACGTTAGGCTGGATAGGTACATCAGAAGAATCTTTCCTGATCTAAAGCAATCTGTAATTGAAAAATCTTTAAGGAAAGGATTAATCAAAGTTGATGATTGCAAAGCAAAGTCCAGTGATAGAGTAAATTCTGGGCAAACTATAACGCTGAAGCACTTGAATTATATTGAAAACGCTAATTCTGATCGCAAATATAATGAAAAGTTAGTGAATCTACTAAGAGAGAACATATTATATGAAGACGAATATATACTAGCTATAAACAAACCCGCAGGGGTCATCGTTCAAGGTGGCGTAAAAGTAAAGATTAGCATGAGTGATTTGCTTGACCAAATAAGAGAGGGAGAAACATTTAAAATTGTCCATAGGCTAGATAGAGATACGAGTGGAGTGATAATATTCGCACGCAACGCTAATGTTGCCAGATACCTTATGGAAGAATTTAAAGGACGAAGAGTAAAAAAAACTTATTTAGCATTAACTTCTGGCATACCGAGCAAGGATAGTGGAACAATAGACTATCCATTGGTGAAAAAATATGTTTCAGGTCAAGAAAAAGTGGTCGTTGATGAAAATTCACCTCAGAATGCCACTACGCATTTTTCAATTATAGCAAAATCCAAACACAATGTTGCTTATTTAAAATTACAACCAATTACCGGCAGAACCCATCAGTTACGTGCACATTTAGCTCATATAAATTGCCCTATTCTTGGTGACGGTAAATATGGTGGTAAAAAAGCTTTTATTGATGGGATAGCAAATAAAATTCACCTTCATTCGCATTCTTTATCTTTAAAACTGCCAAACAATAAAGAAATCACTATCACCGCTCCTATCACTAAACACATCGAAAAATCCATTGAAGCGCTATTTTTCGACTGAAACGATTTCACCAATCAACTTTTCTGTCTTTGGCTTTAATTTGAAGCACAGATATTAGGCTAATTAATGCGCAGGCAGTAAGATAAATGCCTGCTGCAAGTTTTGTTTCGGTTTTTTCTATAAGCCACATGCATATGTATGGAGAAAGGCCACCAAAAATTCCTGCAGATATATTATTTGCTAAGCTTACGCCAGTGCATCTTACTTTTGTTGGAAACAGTTCACAAATAACAGAACCATATATTCCAAAAGATGCACCTACTGGTATAGTAATCAATAAGTAAGTTATTATTACGACATAGTGGTTAACGGAAGATAATAATGGTAATACACATGTACCAATCAGAGATAGCATAATCAGTACAGGAATCATTACGCGTTTTCTTCCAACTTTATCAGATAAAATTGCAAAAAGTACCGCAGATGCTGCAAATACAACCTGTATTACTATCCTCATTAAATCTTTAACACTAATAGATAAAATAACTAGCTCTTTTATTGATATATTATAAAACATTATTGCTGCGTAGACAATTGCATTCTGAGCAATTCCCAGATTGATTGAAATAATAAGCGGTCTTTTATAGTTTCTTACTAGTTCTAACAATGGTGAATGTGCTAAATTATTAGCGTACTTATTAGTTTTATATGCTAAGCTTTCTTTTAATATGTACCTAGTTAAAAAACCTATTGTCCCCCAAAAAAAGCAAAAATAAAAAAGCAACTTCCATCCCCATATTTCATAGTTCTCACCTGTCACTCTTTTGCAGATAAATATCATTGTTATGCATAAGAGCGTTCCAAGGGCTCCGCTAAAGGGCTTCATACTTCCTAAGAAACCTAGATTTTTTTTATCTTTTGAATGCTCTATCGTAAATGCTGTATTAATGCTTGTTTCACCTCCTGCAGTTATTCCTTGCACTATTCTACAAAACACAAGCAATACAGGTGAAAGCAACCCTATTTCTTTATACCCAGGTATAATTCCCATAATTGTGGATGATATTGAAATTAATATTACTGAAGTAAGTAAAGTCTTTCTTCTGCCATACTTATCTCCCATATAACCAAAAATTACTGCACCAATTGGTCTAAACGCAAAACCAATTGCAAAAACACCAAGGAATTTGAGTGTACTCAAATAATGATCTTCTGATGGGAAAAAAACGTTGATGATTGTATCTGTTAATACTCCAAAAAGAGTGAGTTCATACCACACAATCATGTTACAGATCATGCCCGATAGTATTGCTTTTTGGATATTATTCATGGTCTTTCAATTTAACATAACCTAATATATCATTAACCGGTGCTCCTTGCTATAAAATTTTTCATTCAATAACCTTCAAGGATAATTCACGTAAATGCTTATCCTCCACCTTGGAAGGAGCACCCATTAGAACATCTTCACCTTGCTGGTTCATAGGAAAACAGATTACTTCACGAATATTTGGCTCATCAGCAAGCAGCATAACTATTCTATCAACTCCTGGTGCTATTCCACCATGAGGAGGAACACCAAATCTGAATGCACGTACAAGTGCACCGAATCTTGTATCAACTTCTCCCCGGCTATAACCTGCAATGGCAAAAGCTTTATACATGATATCCAGTTTGTTATTACGAATCGCCCCACTTGACAGTTCTATTCCATTGCAAACAAGATCATATTGGTAAGCAAGGATATCCAGTGGATTTTTGTCCTCTAAATCTTTCAGACCACCGTGTGGCATGGAGAATGGGTTATGAAAGAAATCGATTTTTTTACTTTTATCGTCATATACAAAATATGGAAAATCAATGATCCAACAAAACTTGAAGATATTATCATCTATAAGACTGAGTTCTGACCCTAAAAGAGTGCGTACTTTTCCTGCAATGTTTGCCGCCTCATTCTCTTTGTCAGAAGCAAAAAATACACTATCTCCTGGCTCTATGTTTGTTGCTCCTCTTATGTGGTTTAGCCTATTTTCATCAAGAAATTTAGCAATTGGGCCTTTCGCAGTTCCATCTTTATCAAACGTTATATATCCGAGACCCTTAGCACCGAATTCTTTTTGCGCATGTTCTATCTTTTTATCAAAGAAGCTGCGTGGTTCCTCTGCTGTTTTAGGTGCAGGGATGGCTCTCACTACCATACCACGCTCAATATTGCTTTTGAAAATATTGAACCCTGAATCACGAAAAATTTCTGTAACATCGCTGATTAATAGTGGATTACGCAAATCTGGCTTGTCAGAACCATACTTAAGCATTGCCTCTTTGTATGTAATGCGTGGAAAATCTTTATCGACAGACTTGCGAGAAAATTTAGCAAACACTCTATATAAGGTAGACTCAATAATCTGAAAGATGTCTTCTTGAGTTACAAAAGACATTTCAAGATCTAGCTGATAAAACTCTCCCGGAGAACGGTCAGCCCTTGCGTCTTCATCACGAAAACACGGTGCAATTTGGAAATATTTATCAAACCCTGAAACCATGAGCAACTGTTTGAAAATCTGCGGAGCTTGTGGCAATGCATAGAACTTGCCAGGATTTAGCCTGCTTGGCACTAGGTAGTCGCGTGCTCCTTCAGGAGAGGAAGCAGTGAGTATTGGAGTTTGAATCTCTAAAAATCCTCGCTCTATCATGAGCTTGCGGAGCTCTGCAATAATTTGTGAGCGCAAAATAATATTGTTGCGGACTTTTTCACGTCTTAAGTCAAGAAATCGATATTTAAATCTCATGTTTTCTGGGTATTCTTGCTCGCCGGTAATGCTTGCCAATATACTTCTTTCTTCTTTTGCTATTTCTTCATCAAAGTGGAACTCAACTTCCGACTCAACGCGCAAATTGTTGACTATCACCTCGATTTCTCCGGTAGAAATAGAGCTGTTTACCGTATCTTCAGTTCTAGCTTCAACTATTCCTGTAACAGTAATTACACTCTCCAATTTTAAATTTGATATCTCATCAAAAAAGTCTTTGTCATTATTAAATACTAGCTGAGTGATTCCGTAGAAGTCTCTTAAATCAACAAAAATTAGGTTACCATGGTCGCGCTTACGATATAACCATCCAGAAAGGGTAACTTCCTTTTCTACATCATTCTTTCTTAATTCTTCACACGTGTGAGTCTTGTAGCAGTTCATATTTGTTTCACTTCTAAATTCTTTAAAAAGTATAGAAATAAACCTTACCACATACAAGCCCATTCGTCAGATATTTGTCCAGTTTACGAAATAGAGCAGTATTACTTTTATACTGTCTTTACTCACACAAAAATTGCACAATTTCTATAATTATGGTATAATATAATGTGGCGTAAGCTGAGTACAGAAAATGTCTTTCGGACAAATTATTATATATAGTATAGCATTACTTGCTATAGTCAAAGTATTTCTCTTTTTGAGAAAAATATACAAAAATCGCATTAGAAAAATCATATTTCCTAGAAAAGTTTTTAAAGAAGAGTGGGAAGAAGACAGAAAATTCAATGAATTATATCAAAAAAATAAGCAAAAAGAGTTGATGAAACAACAGGAAATACTGCGTGAGAAGCAAAAAGATGTGCAAGTTTATAAAGAAGATCCAGAAATAGTTGACATAGCAAAACCGGTAGGTAAATGGACAAAGATGGTTATGATGGGTAATGGTTTAATGCAGCGTTTTGCACAATTGATACATAGAGAAGGCGGACAGAAAGGATTTTGGGAGCTGTTTGTAAAAGCTCAGGCTTCAACTCAAGGTAAACATAAGGGAAAGGGCAGATAATCCATGCTTGAATGTGAAAATTTATCCTGCACTCGTAATAATAAGGTACTATTTAAGAATCTCAGTTTTAAAGCTGAGCTAAAATCAAAGATTCTAATCACTGGTCCAAATGGTAGTGGTAAAACCAGCTTAATTAGAAGTTTATCTGGACTTTTACCGCCGGTATCAGGCAATATAAGGCACTGCGGAAAAGATATATATGATGATCCAAAATCCTATATATCTTCTATGGTCTATATAGGCCATAAGAATGCCTGTAAAGATAGCTTAACTGTTGCTCAAAACGTAGAATTCTGGGCAGGAATACGAAATACTAGAGAATTGATTGTGGCAGCTATTTGTTGCTTGCAGTTGCAACCTGTACTTAATATTAGATATGGCGAACTTTCTGCAGGCTGGAAAAGGAGAGTTGCGCTTGCTCGCCTCTTGATTTCTAATGCAAACGTTTGGCTGATAGATGAACCATTTTGTAATCTTGATAGTGCAACGTGTGAATTAGTGCTGAACCTAATCTCAATACGCTCTGAGCAAAATGGTATAGTAATTATTACAGGGCATAGCTCTACAGAGCAATTGTGTGATTTTACAACGATTGATATACGTAATTTCAATAGACTTCTTGTATAGTTTTTGGCAATAACCGCTAGAAATAAAAAACTTGCTTGACAAACTCCGCCAGCCCCCTTATCATAAACACTGAAGCTATTTATTTATCTTCTCTGTACAGATTAAATGACAAAAAAACTCACGAATCTGGCGTCTCATGTTTAATTTTTTGCACTATGTGCACCTTATGTCTTTATCAAACTTCTACCTACATAAGCTGAAACGCGCTTATAAAGCGTTTAAAACATAAAAAAACGCCAACTTAAAAAATGGATAGTGAATAACTAGCTACCCTAGGGTTTCTTTTGCCTTTTTT
>NZ_JAPQLN010000059.1:0-10989 GCF_028981745.1 Wolbachia endosymbiont of Drosophila tristis
AATAAGCTTTAGAATCCTTTCAGTTTCTTTCTGAATGAATTCCTCTCCTTTTAAACAATATGACCGAAGGCTTTCAGGTCGCACCATTTCGACTATTACTTGCACCCCATTTTCATCCCTGCAAAGAACATCAACAATGCTTTGTTTATCAGAAGCAATTTCAGGGTCCATAATGGTGCTTAAGAATTCTACTTCTTGTATAGTGTTGACTTCAGTACATCCTAAAATATCGTTTAAAAAATGGATAAGAATATTCTTATTTTTTTCAGTGCCAAAGATTTTCTTAAATGTTAAATCTAACTTTGGATCGAGAAATTTAGAAAGAGCCATAAAAAAATTTTTAAATGTATCTTTATATTGTATATTCTTATTAATAATAATTCAATAATTTGTCGTCTTTTTTGTTAACTTTACTGATGTTGTTGTAAGGAACGTTGTTGCAAAATTTTGTAAAATTTATTATCCTAAGGTTTCAAGTTCTCACAGGTTTATTGGAGCTATATGTACAATGTGTTTATCAGTGAAAATCCGGAGAAAATGATGGGGGAAAAGTTAATACATTACTTTAGCCAGGGTAAATGCGAAGGCAATGCAGAAATGAAAAATCTGCTGGGAGGAAAGGGGGCAAATTTAGCAGAAATGTGCAATGTTGGCATTCCTGTTCCACCTGGTTTCACAATTTCCACCTCTGCTTGCAAAGTCTATTATCAAGACAATAGATCTTCTGTTATCCAAGTAGCTGACTACTCGGATCCAGAAAAAAATGTGGTCACGCACTGGAATGACATATGTAGTGGAATCAAAAACTACATGGCGATGCTCGAAAATGACATCGGTTGTAAATTTGGGGATTTAAATAATCCCTTATTAGTTTCCATACGCTCTGGTAGTGTTAGTTCAATGCCGGGCATGCTTGATACTATTTTAAATGTTGGTCTAAATGATGAAACCGTTGTTGGGCTTGCAAAAAAAAGTGGCGAACGTTTTGCTTACGATAGCTACTGCCGTTTCATCATGATGTACTCCAATGTTGTACTACAGCTTGATCATCACCTATTTCAAGATGTTGTTGATAATAAGCAGCAAAAGAGTGGAGCAAAAAGCTTAGCTGATCTTGATATTGATGTTTTAAAAGAAATTGTTAACAATTTCAAAAGGATAGTACATGAAAAAACAGGAAAACATTTTCCGCAGAATGTTGAAGAGCAATTGCTCAGCTCAGTGAATGCAGTATTTGCTTCTTGGAAAAATGATAGGGCTGTTTCCTATAGAAAAATACATAATATTCCTGAAAACCTTGGAACAGCGGTCAACGTGCAAGCAATGGTTTTTGGTAATTTAAATGATAATTCTGCAACTGGTGTGATATTTACACGAAATCCTTCAACTGGAGAAAAAAAATACTTTGGTGAATTTCTGATTAATGCTCAGGGTGAGGATGTGGTTTCTGGTGTTTATACTCCTATGCCAATTGACGGAGAGCAAAAAAACACCATGGAGAAGTTGCTGCCAAGTGTCTACCGAGAATTATGCGTGGTATGTGAAAAACTTGAAAGGCATTATAAAGACATGCAGGATATCGAATTTACTGTGCAGGACGGTAAGTTATGGATTTTGCAGACTAGGTCTGGCAAGCGCACGGCTGAAGCTGCTATTCGCATAATAGTTGATATGGTAAACGAAGGAACGATTACAAAAGAAGAAGGAATATTGAGAATTGATCCAAAAACCTTTGACAATTTATTGCATCCAGTTCTTGACGTTAAGAGTGACCAAAAAGTAATAGGGAAGGGGCTGCCGGCTTCTCCAGGGGTTGCTTCTGGATATGTAGTGTTTAGTGCAAGTGATGCTGAAAAAGCTGCAGAGCAGGGCAAAAAAGTGATTTTAGTAAGGTCAGAAACGAGTCCTGAAGATATTAATGGAATGAATGCTGCAAGTGGCATAGTAACAGCACGGGGAGGGATGACCTCGCATGCTGCTGTTGTAACCCGTGGAATGGGTAAGCCATGCATTTGCAGTGTGAGTGGACTTTATATCGATAAAGATGGAACTTTCTTTTCTGTAGGGGATACAAAAGTAAATAAAGGTGAACCAATTACCATCAACGGAGGAACAGGGGAGGTTATGCTTGGCATTCTCCCTACAATTTCACCTGAATTATCGCAAGAATTCAAAACGGTAATCAACTGGATAGATGAAATCAAAACGGTCAAAGTGAGAGCGAACGCTGATACTCCAAAAGACGCAAAAATTGCAAAAGAATTCGGTGCAGAAGGTATAGGCTTATGTCGCACAGAACATATGTTTTTCGCTAATGATAGAATCGAATTCATTCAAAAGTTGATAATAGCTGACGATGAAAATGAAAGGGCAAATGCGCTCATTAAACTAGAAGAAATGCAAAAGTCTGATTTCAAAGAAATATTTTCTATTATGGAGGGCAGGGAAGTCACTATACGGTTGCTTGATCCACCTTTGCATGAATTTTTACCCAATGATCAGTCTACTATAGAAAAAATTGCCAAATCACTTAGTAAGTCAGTTGAGTCAGTAAAAAATAAAATAGCACAGTTATCAGAAAAGAACCCAATGCTTGGCCATCGAGGTTGTAGACTTGCTATTTCTCATCCTGAAATATATAGCATGCAGATTAGGGCAATACTTAGTGCTGCAAGTGAATTAAAGAAAGAAAAGAAGATAGAAGTGGAGCCTGAAATCATGATTCCTTTTATCATGAGCGAGAAAGAATTTATTCTGATATGCGAGCTAGCAAAGAAAGAATCCTCTGTTATCTCAGCTGGGATCCAGACGCAGATTCCAGCTTCACGCGCTGGAATGACATCAGACAAGGCTTATTCAATTGGAACGATGATAGAACTACCAAGAGCAGCACTGATTGCTGATAAGTTAGCAAAACATGCAGAGTTCTTTAGTTTTGGCACTAATGATTTAACGCAAACAACCATGGGACTTTCAAGAGATGATTCAGTTAATTTCCTCGATTCTTATAAGGAAAGCAACATATTCGAAAACGACCCATTTGAAGTGCTGGACATCGAAGGGGTAGGGGAGTTAATCAAGATGGCCATTGAAAGAGGCAAAAAAACCCGAAAAGAAATAAAACTGGGTATATGTGGAGAGCATGGAGCAGATCCAAAATCTATAGAGTTTCTCATCGAATCAGGGGTGGATTATGTTTCATGCTCACCCTATAGAGTACCGATTGCAAAGTTAGTGGCAGCACAGTTTGGTGTTAGATCTAAATTTGCTAGGTAAGTATAGTGGCAGTGTTGGCTACTCATATGGTTTGAGCCCACCAGAGGGTGTCATTCCAGCGCGTGACGCTGGATCTAGTTTTTATTATGGCTTTCTGGATCCCAGTGTCTGGGCACTGGGATGACATCCTGTTACACGTTCAACTTCATTCTCTCTCATCTCCCTATAACTTGGTAATGTAGAATTTTTTACATGCAACCCGGTGTATATTGCAACCAAAGCAGCTATGACACTGCAAACTACTGCACCAGCTACAAATGGAACCATTACAGCAGCAGTAATGAATAATCCTGTAATAACAACTCCAACAACATCTTTTGTCAATGAGGTGTAAAAATCCTTTTTGCTCTCTTTATATTTAGTTTCTTGTTCATTTGGCATAGAAAATTGAGCATCTACGAAGCCGTTAGCTTTATTATCATTATTTGGTGTGGCAGTTTGCTTAGTATTTGTTTCCTCTGGTATTACAGGCGTTTTGTTTTTGTTATTATGATTATCACCATTGGTACTGGTTAGAGGAACTGTTGCTATAGGTCTACTACCAATGTTCCCATTACTGCTGCAAGGTTTTGCTCTGTTTTCTTCATTAAGCTTACCACTATTCAAGAACGCATTAACAATTTCAGTTTTACCTACCTGTATGGCCACTTCTAAAGCCTCTTTCCTGTTTGCAGGACTCACGTAACCTAAAATTAGCTCAACTTCTTGGACATTACCTTGAACAATAGCAGAATTCAAGGCATGCAATTTTTCTTCTTCATTAAATTTGCCACTATCCAAAAGTACCTTAACAACGTCAGCTTGTTTTGTTATTGCAGCTATATCCAATATAGTCCTGGAAGCAGTATCTGTAAGATGGACTACAGCATCTAAATCTGTAAACAATTTTACAACATCTAGAAATACGCTACGATCGCCGGTAATATTGGACTCTCTTACAGCATTTGCAAACGAGTCAAAAATTGCCGAATTTGTTTTTTTCCTTGTATTAGTTGCCCGTAAAGTACTTCAGCAGTCATACCAGGGTTTATGGAGTTACTAGAATCTACTTCATTACTGTCTGCTCTATTCTCTTCCACATTAGGTGCCTCTTCTTCCTTGTTTATCGCTGCGGTTATTTGCTCTTGTTGAAGGGGTTTACACCCATTTTGGAGGAGAAAATCCTTAACGCGTGTGTTGTTATTTTCGGTTGCATGTTTTAGAAGTAAGTCTTCTAATGAATTGTCTCCTTCACATTTATCTTGGAAATTAACTTCTTTCCACTTTGGTTCCTTTTGCAAATCTTTAAGACTAGCAATTCCCTTATCATCATATTTTACAATTGTAGCTATCTTTCGATACAACTCTCTAATATCATCATTACTATATACCATAACTAAACCTACTACTATATGTTAGTTTATTACAGCAACTTTCCCACAACCAGTCAAGACATATTGCAGTCTAAAGTTGCATGATATATATTGGATTCTTTATTTATGATTCTCGAGCAAATGATGGAAGATTTAGCTTATAAATTAGTTAAAGTGACCGAAGCTGCAGCACTTGCTGCATATAAACTAGCAGGCTTCGGCGATGAAAAAAAGGCTGATCAGGTTGCAGTTGATGCAATGCGTACAGTATTAAATTCAATGGAAATAAATGGTACTATCGTAATTGGTGAAGGTGAGAGAGATGAAGCGCCGATGCTATATATTGGCGAGAAGGTTGGCACTGGAAATGGTCCTGAAATCGACATTGCCGTTGACCCACTTGAAGGCACTACGATTTGTGCTCATTACAAATCAGGGGCAATGTCCGTTCTTGCTGCAACGAAAAAAGGTAATTTTTTACATGCGCCTGATGTTTATATGGAAAAGATAGCAGTAGGAAAAAATCTTCCAGAGGGTGTAGTCTCACTAAAAAATAGCATTGAAAAGAATCTAGACAATTTAGCCAAGGCAAAAAAATGCAAAGTGAATGATCTCGTGGTAACTGTACTTAAACGTGAAAGGCACAATGAATTAATAGAGAAAATCAGGAAATTAGGAGCAAAAATTAAACTAATAGATGATGGCGATGTTGCAGCCGTAGTTTCACTAGTAAATGGCAATCATGATATGTATATCGGAATAGGAGGGGCACCAGAAGGGGTGCTTGCGGCTGCAGCGCTGAGTTCAATCGGTGGGCAGATGGAGGGAAGATTAATATTTGACACGGATCAATTAAAAGAAAGAGCAAAAAATTTAAATATCCATGACCCAGAAAAAATCTACACCGTAAAAGATATGGCAAGAGGTGAATCAGTGTTTATTGCAACTGGAGTAACAAGCGGAGAACTTGTGGATGGAGTTGATAACATATGTTCAACTAGTTCTTTAATAATTCTACCTAATAAGCTGATAAAGCTGCAAACAATGCAGAACTTATGTTAGCTTTTTTAGTTTCTAATTTTAGTTTTGCAACATTTAGCATTAAGATATAACCAAGTTTACTTATAACAATAGAGGTGTGAAATGTTTTCTAGTATTGTAAATCTATTGAATGGTTTTTACAAAAATTCGAGTACCAAGGAAAGTGAAGAAAAGTTGACTCTTCTATCTCCTCAAGCAAATCTTCAATTCGATGAGACTCAGGTACAAAGTGTGCTCTCAGATTTTGAGAAATTGGAGTTTAAGGATAATAAGTGTTTTGACAAAATAGCAGACGATTATGAAAAGAAGGGGAAGAGTTCCCTCTTTAATTACGTGATATTGAATAAGCGGAAAGAAATAATCGATATATTAGATAGGAATCTTCCTCTTCTCGAAGAACAGGAGGAGTTTAGAAAGAAATATAGTCAATATGTTTTTCAAATTGACAAAGGAATGAGTTATGGAAAAGAACTTCAAGATAGACTTCAGTCTTTTAAAGATAGGGCAGAAGAAGTGTTATCAGATTTTGAAAAATTGAATTTCAATTTTAAGGATAATAAATGTCAAGATTCTTCTGATTCTGTAAATTATAATAACGGCCGGCCAGCGGATCCATTTGACAAAATAGCAAACTATTATCGACGGGAGAAGGAGAGCATTTTCCTTTTTAACTATGTGGTATTAAGTAAGCAAAGAGAAATAATGGATATATTGGATAAGAAGCTTACTTCTAAAGATCAGGAGGAGTTAAAAGAAAATTTTAAAAAGAGGTTGGGTAGATATCTTCTTCGAATTGACGAAGGAATGAATGATGCAAAAGAATTTCTAAACAAAGATGATCTAATTGGTTTCTTTGATGGATGTTATTGGCCAGACAAAAAGGCAGGACATCTTGTTAATCATTATGATAATCTTAGTATCAACATTACTAAACCTGGACAGAGTTTAGAAACTAGTCGTCTTTTGAGCGAAAAGATTAAAAGGATGGAAACAATTAAAAATGAGGTACAAAGAGTAAAAATATACAGTAATGATAAAAGAATAGTAACAATTGAGAAGAATGAGAAACAACAGAGGAACTACTCCTTTACAAAATTTGCAATATGTGACATCGAAATTAGTTGGGATGCAAAAGATGAATCTGGAAAAGACCTTAACTGTACTGTTGTTCTAAATATAAATTTAGGTCAAGTTAGTATTAAAAAATCAACTATTGACGGTAAAGATGTTGAACCAAAGAAAATTTTAGAGTTAGCTAAGCAAAACGAGGCTGTGCTTATAAAAGGTAAAGCTTTACATGAAGTTTTAGCAGCACATTTCATTAAGCAAACACCATGTGAGGAAAAGAAGGATATGCAATCGCACGAGAATATCGTTGTACCTGGTTCCGGTGCACCTCGCTCTATTAATGAGGAAATAACTGTAGAGCATCCGTTCGGGAAAGCGGCAAATAAAGATAATCATAGAGAAATGTGAGTTTACAATAAATGGTGCCATGAAAGTAGCTGATACATAACTGTACGAACGTTTGTTTGCGAAGAAATGTTATAGCAGGTTTTGCCTCAAACACAAAGGTGTCATTCCAGTGCTTGACACTGGAATCCAGCCCTTTTACGCAGTCCCATTAAAAACGTTGTATTTTAACGTAGGATTAGCTACTTTTATACTCACCAATTTAATCTCTAATCAAAATTCCTGGATCCCAGTGTCTGGGCACTGGGATGACATCCTCCCTAGTGGATTCAAATCACAATATTCGTATAGTAAGCACTGACCACTTTTGCTTCAATATTTGCGATGCCCCTGAACAGATACAATTATTCTATTATCAGGAGGATGCCATTAATCGCTTTATATAATGCTACTTGTAACACTTATGCCCTGAACGGAGACAGTTTAGGCTGTTATGCCTGGCGGCTTTGTTGGAATAAGTTTTTCAACACTGCTAACAATAAAATTGATTGTATCGTCAGCTACCTTATCGAATTTATCATTTATCTCTTTTCCTATTTCTTGATTTTTAACATATTCGTGTAGAGCTAAAGCAGTTATAGCTGCACATGCTGCAATTAAGCCAGTTTGTGCTATAATGAATAGTGATAATCCTCCTACGAATATAGATGTTAATCCAATAGCCAGGTTTATAATTTTACTTTGTGTTGTTTGTTGCGTCGCTTGGCTTTGATCTGCCTGTTTATCCTCTCAAGCATTCGATATTGTTTTTAAGGCAACTTTTATCGCTATTGCTGCAACTGAAACCATAATTAGCCCTATAGCTATTTTTGCTAAAAGAAGAATCGACGGTAGCATCATTACAAATAATAGCGCGCCAATTCCTCCAGCTAACCACTTCTCATTTATTTTTTTTGATTGATTTGTACCAGTGTTCATTATTACCCTCCACTTTACTTATGATTTACCTATATCTAATACGAAATATGAAGGTAGTCAACTATATATTTTATATGAAAGATTGTATTAAAAGTTTTTCATGTTATTTTTTGCTGCTTCGTGGTTAAATTTGGAATTTTAGAAAGAGTTACGTATTATTTGAAATTCTTGTATACTGTTTTGAATCAGTTAAATAGATAATGAAGTGCAGGACGCAGTTTTAATTTTACAAGATGGCAAGTGCTTTTGGGGAAAATCAGTAGGTAAAAAAGGCAAGTGCATAGGCGAGGTTTGTTTTACCACTGGTATGACCGGTTATCAGCATACTATAACTGATCCTTCTTTTGCCGATCAAATTATAACGTTCACTTTTCCTCATATTGGTAACATTGGAATAAATCATAAAGATAATGAAGGAAAGAAAATTTTTGCAAGTGGTGTGGTTATGCGTGAACTTTCTTCTATGTCCCACCCTTCTTCATATATCAGTTTAAATGATTGGTTAGAGAAAAATAACGTGATTGGGATATCAGGAGTTGATACTAGAGCTTTAACAAGACATTTGAGAGAACATGGATCTCAAAATGGAATGATATGCTCATCGAGTAAGGCGCATGCATTAGACAAATTGAAGGAATACAAACCTGTAAATGGGATAGAAATAACTAATAAGGTTAGTTTAAATAACAGTTTTGAAAATAATAGACTAGCGGAGCACTTTGTCATCCAAGTAGCTGACTACTCGGATCCAGCAAAAAATATATGGATTCCAGTGTCACGCACTGGAATGACATCAGATAGAGCTATTGACCTTAATGCAAAATATAGGATTGTAATCGTTGATTTTGGCGTAAAAATCAGTATAGTTTCACGCTTAATAGAACTTGGTTGTACAGTTGAATTAATCAGACCAAGCACAGGTTTTGCTCAAAAAGTGTTGAGTATGAATCCAGATGGTATAGTGCTTTCAAATGGTCCTGGTGATCCGCAAGAAATAGGAGAAAGTGTAGTTTCAGAAATAGACATTATTATAAAATCTAAAATACCAATTTTTGGCATATGCATGGGCCATCAATTACTTGCGATTACTTTGGGGGCAAAGACCATCAAGATGGATATAGGTCACCGAGGGAGTAACCATCCAGTTTATGATGTAATTAGTGGAAAAGTTGAGATCACTAGCCAAAATCATGGTTTTGTTGTTGATTCAGCTTCTCTTCCAAGTAATGTTGAAATTACTCACATTTCTCTATTTGATAATAGTGTAGAGGGAATAATGATGAAAGATTACCTAGTCTTTTCTGTGCAATATCATCCAGAAGAAGCGCCAGGTACGCATGATTCGCATTATTTGTTTAGGCGTTTTATTGGCAATATTGTGTTATATAAAATGAAATCTGCATGATTTTAATCAGGGTAGGTTTTATTGCTTGATTTTTTAATTTTAGGCGTTTAGTATTAAATACAATAAGAGCTTAAGTTAAGATGCTAAAATAGTATTCTCTTAACAAATTTTTGCGGAGGAGTGACCGAGTGGTTAAAGGTAACAGACTGTAAATCTGTCCGCGTGAGCGTACGTAGGTTCGAATCCTACCTCCTCCATTGTGCGGGTATAGCTCAATGGTAGAGCTCTAGCCTTCCAAGCTAGTGACGTGGGTTCGATTCCCACTATCCGCTCTTTTTTTTGTTGTATTTTTATAAAATCAACATATTATTTATTGATGTATTTGTATTTTAGGTAGAAAAGTTTAAATTATGACAGCAATAGTGGAAGCATTTGGAAAGCCGCATGTAAATGTGGGAACAATAGGACATGTGGATCATGGGAAGACGACGTTAACAGCGGCGATAACGAAGCATTATGGAAATTTTGTAGCGTACGATCAGATAGACAAAGCGCCAGAAGAAAGGAAGAGGGGGATAACGATAGCAACAGCGCATGTTGAGTATCAGACAGAGAAAAGGCATTATGCACACGTTGATTGTCCTGGACACGCTGACTATGTAAAGAACATGATAGTAGGTGCAGCACAGATGGATGCGGCGATATTGGTAGTGTCGGGGGTTGATGGGCCAATGCCACAAACGAGAGAGCATATATTGCTGGCGAAGCAGGTAGATGTTGGATATATCGTGGTGTATATAAATAAAGCTGATGTTGCTGATGCTGATATGATAGATTTAGTAGAAATGGAAGTGAGGGAATTACTGAGTAAATACGGATTTCCAGGGGATGAAGTGCCTGTGGTGGTTGGTTCAGCGCTCAAGGCGCTGGAGGATGACAGCAGCGAATATGGAAAGAAATCAATAGATAAATTGATGGAAAAGTTAGATGAATATGTAGCGGTTCCACCAAGGCCTGTGGATTTACCATTTTTATTGCCAATCGAAGATGTATTTTCGATATCGGGGCGAGGAACAGTGGTAACAGGAAGAATAGAGAAGGGAGAGATAAAGACGGGAGAAGAGATAGAGATAATAGGTCTGAAAGCGACGCAAAAGACGATATGCACAGGTGTTGAGATGTTTAAGAAGTTGCTGGATAAGGGAAGTGCAGGACTCAATGTAGGAATATTGTTAAGAGGAACAAAAAGAGAAGAAGTGGAGAGAGGGCAAGTATTAGCGAAACCGGGGACGATAACACCGCATAGAAAGTTTAAGGCGGAGGTTTATATATTAAAGAAAGAGGAAGGAGGAAGGCATACACCATTTTTTGCGAATTACCAGCCACAGTTTTATTTAAGGACAACGGATGTAACTGGGAGCATAAAATTGCTAGATGGGAAGGAGATGGTAATGCCAGGAGATAATGTGAGTGTAGAAGTAGAATTGCAAGTACCGATAGCAATGGATAAGGGATTGCGTTTTGCGATAAGAGAAGGCGGTAGAACTGTTGGTTCTGGTGTTGTTTCTGAAATTTTGGAGTGAG
>NZ_JAPQLN010000060.1:0-22648 GCF_028981745.1 Wolbachia endosymbiont of Drosophila tristis
TAGTGGAAGCATTTGGAAAGCCGCATGTAAATGTGGGAACAATAGGACATGTGGATCATGGGAAGACGACGTTAACAGCGGCGATAACGAAGCATTATGGAAATTTTGTAGCGTACGATCAGATAGACAAAGCGCCAGAAGAAAGGAAGAGGGGGATAACGATAGCAACAGCGCATGTTGAGTATCAGACAGAGAAAAGGCATTATGCACACGTTGATTGTCCTGGACACGCTGACTATGTAAAGAACATGATAGTAGGTGCAGCACAGATGGATGCGGCGATATTGGTAGTGTCGGGGGTTGATGGGCCAATGCCACAAACGAGAGAGCATATATTGCTGGCGAAGCAGGTAGATGTTGGATATATCGTGGTGTATATAAATAAAGCTGATGTTGCTGATGCTGATATGATAGATTTAGTAGAAATGGAAGTGAGGGAATTACTGAGTAAATACGGATTTCCAGGGGATGAAGTGCCTGTGGTGGTTGGTTCAGCGCTCAAGGCGCTGGAGGATGACAGCAGCGAATATGGAAAGAAATCAATAGATAAATTGATGGAAAAGTTAGATGAATATGTAGCGGTTCCACCAAGGCCTGTGGATTTACCATTTTTATTGCCAATCGAAGATGTATTTTCGATATCGGGGCGAGGAACAGTGGTAACAGGAAGAATAGAGAAGGGAGAGATAAAGACGGGAGAAGAGATAGAGATAATAGGTCTGAAAGCGACGCAAAAGACGATATGCACAGGTGTTGAGATGTTTAAGAAGTTGCTGGATAAGGGAAGTGCAGGACTCAATGTAGGAATATTGTTAAGAGGAACAAAAAGAGAAGAAGTGGAGAGAGGGCAAGTATTAGCGAAACCGGGGACGATAACACCGCATAGAAAGTTTAAGGCGGAGGTTTATATATTAAAGAAAGAGGAAGGAGGAAGGCATACACCATTTTTTGCGAATTACCAGCCACAGTTTTATTTAAGGACAACGGATGTAACTGGGAGCATAAAATTGCTAGATGGGAAGGAGATGGTAATGCCAGGAGATAATGTGAGTGTAGAAGTAGAATTGCAAGTACCGATAGCAATGGATAAGGGATTGCGTTTTGCGATAAGAGAAGGCGGTAGAACTGTTGGTTCTGGTGTTGTTTCTGAAATTTTGGAGTGAGTGTAGTAACTAAGATGAAGCAAGATATATATATTAACATTAAGGCTTTCGATTGTTCTTTATTGGAGGAGTGTGTTCGAAAATTTGTTGATGAATTAAAGCGGTCCAGTGCAAAATTATCTGGTCCGATTGCGTTGCCAAGGAAAGATTCTAAATTTATTGTTAATAGATCTCCTCACGTTGATAAAAAATCTCGTGAACAGTTTGAAATGAGAACTTCTAGGCGTTTGATTGTTTTACATGATCTTACTCCTACTATGATGCAGATGCTTACAGGTTTATCTTTTTCTGCTGGCGTAGAAGTGGATTTAAAAGTCAAGGAAGTTAAGGTTTAGGAGAAGGAAATGAAGAGAATAAATTCGCTGAGGAGAATTGGTTTACTAATGATGAATATTGGTCATACTGCTATGTATTCTGACAATAGTTGCATGGCTGTAACTTTATTGCATCTCAGCGAAACTCATATTATTGATATAAAAGGACAAGATAAATGTGGCTATAATTCAGTCATTTTAGGCACAGGAGATTTTAAAAATATAGCAAAACCTCAGTTGGAATATTTAAAGAAAAAGGGTATAAATAATAAATGTAAGTTATACGAAAGTAGATTAAATGACCTGTCGGGAATAGAATGTGGTAAAAAAGTGGGAATCAATCATTTTGTGGTTGGTCAATATCTTGATATTACGGGTTATTCTATAGGTAAAGGATTTGCTGGTGTGATGAAGCGGCATAATTTCAGTGGGCTTAGGGCATCTCATGGTGTTTCTATTGCTCACAGATCACAAGGTTCCACTGGCCAATGTCAGGATCCTGGTAGAGTATTCAAAGGAAAGAAAATGGCTGGTCATTTAGGTAACAGCAGGATAACTGCACAAAATATGAAGATATTATCCATTGATCATGAAAATAGTATAATTGCTGTGAAGGGTAATAATGTTCCTGGGTTTAAAAATTCCTATGTTTTTGTAAGAGATGCAGTTAAAAAATCTTTACATAAAGATGTTCCTTTTCCGGTAGGTTTACTGTTAGATGTAAATGATGATGCTAGTAATTTGGTAAGTTAGTTATGGAATGTAATTTAGTTAATCTATCTAATGATAATGTAGGTACTGCTCAGCTCAATCCTTTGATATTTTCTGCTAAGCAAAAATTGAGTATTTTGCATGATATAGTGAGATGGCAATTAGCGAAGAGAAGAGCTGGTACTCATAAAACAAAAGGTATTAGTGATGTCTCTGGTACAACAGCTAAACCTTATGGTCAAAAACGTACCGGTAGGGCAAGACAAGGGAGCTTGCGATCTCCTCAATTTAGAGGTGGTGGGATTATTTTCGGCCCTGTTGTGAGGAGTCATACTTATTCTCTTAATAAGAAGGTACGCAAATTTGGTTTAAAAATTGCTTTATCTCTAAAGTATTTAAATAATCAAGTAATTATTCTGGATAATTTAAATATTGATGTGAAGAAAACGTCTGAAATGTGTAAATGTATTAAAAATTTTAAATTTTCTTCCTTTTTGATAGTTGGTGATTATGGAGATGATTTGTTGCGTGCGGCTAAAAACTTGCACTATGTAGACTTAATCAAACCTATTGGGTTAAATGTTTTTGATATATTGAATCACGAATGCGTGATGTTGACAAAGGATACTTTAAAGCATCTTGAAGGTAGATTGTTATGATCAAATATAATAATATAATAAAATCTTCTATAACTACAGAAAAGGCCTCTTTTTTGAGGGAGAAGTTTAATAAATATTCTTTGTATGTTTTTGTAAATGTAAATAAGCGTCAAATAAAGTTGGCAATAGAGTCTCTATTTGATGTTAAAATTTCTTCTATAAATGTTGTTAGAATTAAGCCTAAATATAGGCGTTTTAGGGGTGTGGTTGGTTGTGAAAAACAGAAAAAGAAAGTTTATTTTTCTTTGATGGATGGTCAAAAATTAGATATAATGAGCGTTTAGTATGGGTATGAAATTTTTTAATCCTGTTACTCCGTCTTCTCGTGGGACTGTGTTAGTAAGTAAAGTTGGTTTATCAAAAGATGAGCCAGAAAAGTCTCTTACATCCGGTAAAAAGTCCAGTGGTGGAAGAAATAATCATGGTAGAATTACAACTCGTCATAGGGGTGGTGGTCACAAAAAGAAGTATAGAGTGATAGATTTTAAGCGTAATAGAAGTGGTCAAGGTATAGTTGAAAAAATAGAGTATGACCCAAATAGAAGTGGGTTTTTGGCGTTAATATCATATAAGGAAGATGATATTAAGTCTTATATATTAGCTCCTCAAGGTATGAAGCCAGGTGATGTTGTTACAGCTGGGAATGATGCTGATATTTTGCCAGGGAATTGTTTACTACTCAAGCATATACCTGTTGGTTCTTTCGTTCATAATGTTGAGCTGAAGCCAGGTAATGGTGCTGCGATTGCTAGAGCTGCTGGTTGTTATGCACAAATCGTTGGTCGTGATGGCCAATATGTTTTATTACGACTCAGGTCTGGTCAAATTAGGTTGATTTTATCTTCTTGCAAGGCTACTATTGGTGTAGTATCTAACCCTGACCATAAGAATAGAAAGTTGGGTAAAGCTGGGAGAAGTAGGTGGCTTGGGATTAGACCTACTGTACGTGGAGTTGCAATGAATCCAGTTGACCATCCTCATGGAGGCGGGGAAGGAAAAACCTCTGGTGGTCGTCATCCTGTTACTCCTTGGGGTGTTGCAACAAAAGGAAAGAAAACTCGAAGGAGAAATAAATCTAGTGATAAGTATATAAAACAATTGAAAGGTTAGTTTATGAGTAGATCTGCATGGAAGCCTCCTTTTTGTCATCCTTCTATATTAAAGTCGGTGAATAATGCTTTAAACAAGGGGTTTGTTAACATGGCTATAAAAGTTCATTCCAGGGCTTCTGTAATTCTTCCTAATTGTTTAGGTTTAAAGTTTACTGTTTATAATGGTAAGGATTACATTCCTGTGAATGTTAATGATCAGAATATGATAGGTCATAAGTTTGGTGAGTTTTCACCCACTCGTAAATTTACTGGGCATAGTGGTGATAAAAAGGCGACAAGAAGGTAATTGATATGAAAAACAGAGATGTAATAGTTAAAGCTGGTTCTAGGGTTTTAAAATCAACTCCTCGTAAATTGAATTTGGTTGCTGGTTTAGTACGTAATAAAAAAGTTTCTTTTGCCACTGTGCAATTAAGATTTTGTGAAAAGAAAGCTGCAGGTCTTATAAGGAAGGTATTAAATTCTGCGATTGCTAATGCTCAAAATTATGGATTGGATATCGATAATTTATATATAAAAGAAATTTTAATAGGTAAGTCTCTTACTTTGCGTAGGGTATGTCCAAAAGCTATGGGTAGAGCTAATAGAGTTAGTAAACGTTATAGTAATATAACTGTAAAATTGGGGGAAATTATATGATTCATAAAAATAGAAAATTAATAAGGAAAGTGCAAAAATATGGGAAACGTTAATCCTAAAGGATTTAGGTTAAAAATAATTAATACTTGGTCATCTATTTGGTATGCTGAGAAGGGTTATAAACAAGGGTTGCATCAAGATTTATCTATTCGCAGTTATATAAATGAATCTTTTAAGCATGCTGGTGTTTCTAAAGTAATTATAGAGCGTACGATCGATTTGGTATCTGTAATAATACATTCTTCTAGACCTGGAGTGATAATAGGTAAGAAAGGCTCGGATATTGAGAAGATAAAGCAAAAGATAGCTGAAAAAGTAAAAAATAATGTGGAAGTGAATGTAGTAGGGGTTAAAAGGTCTGAAATAGATGCAGTTTTAATATCAAACAGCATTGCACAGCAGTTAGAAAAAAGGGGTCCATTTAGAAGAGCGATGAAAAAAGCTATTCAAAGTTGTTTGAGGATGGGTGCTAGAGGTATTAAAGTAAGTTGTTCTGGGCGCCTTGGCGGAGCTGAGATAGCTCGTACTGAGTGGTATAAAGAAGGCCGTTTGCCTTTGCATACTTTACGTGCTAATATAGATTATGCTTTTGCTGAAGCAAAAACTATATATGGCATCATAGGAGTTAAGGTCTGGGTTTATATTGGTAACTAATTAGGTATATTGAAATGTTTATTCCTAAAAAAAGTAAATATAAAAAAGTATTTAAAGGACGAATTAAGGGTAACACGAAGGGTGGTAGCACATTATCTTTTGGAGATTATGGTCTAAAGGCTATGGAAGCAGGTAGGATTCAATCTAAGCATATTGAAACTGCAAGGCGTGTAATATCTAGAACATTAAAACGCTCTGGTAAAGTGTGGATAAGAATTTTTCCTGATACCCCTGTTAGTAAAAAGCCGGCGGATGTGCGTATGGGTAAAGGGAAAGGTAGTGTTGAGTTTTGGGTATTTAAAGCTAAGCCCGGTAGAATGTTGTTTGAAATTAGCAGTGATGTTCCCATGCATTTAGCAAGATTGGCGCTTGAAAAGGCAACTGCTAAGCTTCCTATGAAGTGTAAATTTGTATCTAATCATAATTAAATGGAGTTGCAATGGATATAGCTGACATTGAATCGAGGTCCTCGCAAGAATTGCATGAAATTCTTGTGAATTTGAGAAAAGAGTTTGTTAATTTGGTTTTTCAAAAGAAGCTGGGCCAGTGCAACAATATTTCGCGTTTTAGCTTAATAAGAAAGAGCATAGCTCGTATTTTAACTACATTAAATAAAAGAAGAAGAGAGGAAAAGAATGCCTAAAAAGGTTTTTTGTGGTACTGTAACTAAGGCTAAGTGTGATAAGACTGTAAAGGTTTCGGTATTACAAGTGTATAAGGATGAGCTGTATAAAAAGGTTATAAAAAAATACAAGAAGTATACAGCACATGATGAGAATAATAGTTGTAAAGAAGGGGACAAGGTTTTAATACAAGAACACAAGCCTATTTCTACTACTAAAAAATGGGTTATTGTTAATAGCTCACATTGAATAGGATATTTATATGATTCAAAAAAATACATTGTTGGAAGTAGCTGATAATTCTGGCGCGCGTGCAGTGCTTTGTATTGGTTTATTGGGTGGTAGAAAGTCTGCATCTATAGGTGACACAGTTATTGTATCTACTAAATCTATTACTCCAAGAGGGAAAGTTGAGAAGGGAAAAGTATATAGAGCAGTTGTGGTGAGGGTGAAAAGCCCTATTAGGAAATCTGATGGTTCTGTAATTCGTTTTTCTAGCAATGCTGTAGTTTTGATTAACGATCAAGGTGAACCACTTGGCACTCGGGTGTTTGGTCCGGTAAAAAAGTTATCATCTGGTTCTTTTATGAAGATAATGTCATTAGCTGTTGAGGTTTTATAATGAGTGCTAAAATAAAAAGTGGTGACGACGTTATAGTTTTAACTGGTAAAGATAAGGGAAAAATTGGTAAGGTAATCAAAGTTATAGCACGTGATGCTAAAAAGAAAGTAATTGTTTCTGGAGTGAATGTGCATAAGAGACATACTAAACCAAAAGCTGGTAGTAGTGGTGGTATATTAAATAAAGAGTTAGCTATTGATATATCCAACGTTGCAACATTGGACCCTAAATATAAAACTCCAACTAGAGTGGGGTTTAAGGTTATAGACGGTAGAAAAGTGCGTTTTGCAAAAGTTTCTGGAGAAGTGATAGATTAGGTTGATATGTTTAAAGAATTGTATAAAGATAGCATAGTAAAGTCCTTGAAGGATAAGTTTAATTACGGCAATATAATGCAAGTGCCTAAACTTGTCAAGGTGTGTATCAATATGGGCGTTGGAGATGCTGCTACAGATAGTAAAGCAATAAATGAACCACTTGATAGCCTATATTTGATTGCTGGGCAGAAGCCTTTATCAACTTTTGCAAAAAAATCTATTTCTGGCTTCAAGATCAGAAAAGGTGCTACAGTAGGTTGCAAAGTAACTTTGCGTAGAGATAAAATGTATGAGTTTTTAGAAAGATTGATATATATTGCTTTGCCAAGGGAAAAAGATTTTAGAGGATTTAGTGTGAAGCAATTTGACGGTAATGGTAATTTTTCCTTTGGTATAAAGGAACATATCTCGTTTTTAGAAATAGACTATGATAAAATAAGTAAAATTAGAGGTATGGATATTAATATTATAACAAGTGCAGTTAGTGATAAGGAAGCAAAGGAATTATTACTGGCTCTTAAATTTCCTTTTTTTGATTAATTGAGAGGAGAAATATATGGCAAAAAAATCTATGATAGAAAGAAATCTTCGCAGAATAAAGTTGTGCGATCAATATAAAGAAAAAAGAGAAAAATTGAAATCTATAATAAATAATAAGAATTTGTCTATTGTAGAAAGGTTTACAGCTCAAAATAAATTAATTAAAAAATTGCCTAGAAATTCTTCTAAAACCAAAATTAGAAATAGGTGTGCTTTAACTGGGAGACCAAGAGGAGTATATAGAAAATTTGGTTTATGTAGAATTGTTTTGCGTGATTTATGTTCTTTTGGGCAAATTCCAGGAGTTACAAAGTCTAGTTGGTAAATATAATATAAGGAGTATATTGTGGCGTTATCTGATAGTATTGGTGATTTTTTAACAAGGATACGTAATGCTCAATTGGCAATGCATAGGGCAACAAGGGTACTATTTTCTAAGATGAATTCTTCTATATTGGAGATTTTAAAAGAGGAAGGGTATATCCTTGATTATGAAAAGCAAGTTGTAGATAACTTACCTTCTTTCATTGTAAAATTGAAGTATTATGAGAAGTCACCTGTAATTAGTGACATAGTTAGGGTGTCAAAGCCTGGTTGTCGTCGTTATTCTAAGTATAAGGACATTTCTAAAGCATATAATGGTCTTGGTATTTTTATTATATCGACACCCAAAGGAGTGATGACTGATTATAATGCACATAAATTAAAGGTTGGTGGAGAAGTTTTGTGTCGTGTGTTTTAAATAATAGGAGAAATTCATGTCTCGTATAGGTGCTGCTCCTATCAATATTCCTGCTGGTGTTTCAGTTGAATATAATAATGGTAGTATGTTAATAAAGAGTGCTAAGGCTGAAAAGGAAGTTAGCTTGATCAGGGATGTTGTGTGTCAGATTATTGATAATCAGCTATTGCTTTCTGTTGATCAAGATAAAGATAATTATGATAAAATAAAGCCTATGTGGGGCACTTATAGGAGTAATATTAATAATATCATTAACGGCATGGTTGATGGTTTTTCTGTTAATCTTGAGATTAACGGTGTGGGATATAAGGCAGAGTGTGATGGTAAGTATTTGACTTTATATCTTGGTTATAGCCATAATGTTAAATATAAAGTGCCTAAAGATGTTGAGATTAAGTGCATAAAGCCAACTCACTTAGTAGTTAGTGGTATGGATAAGCAGAAGGTCTATATGGTGGCGTCTGATATATGCAAAATTAGAAAATATGATCCTTATAAAGGTAAGGGTGTTGTAATAAAAGGCAAATTTATGCTGCGTAAGGTTGTAAGTAAAAAGAAGTAATAAAAATGAAAAGATCGTATAATTTTTTAAGTAATTCTGAAAAAAGGAAGTTACGTAATAGAGCGAAGCTTGACAAGAGCGCTGAACGTTTACGTATATCCATATTTAAATCTAATAGGCATTTTTATGTCCAGTTAATTAATGATGTAAAAGGAATAACTCTCACTTCAGCTTCTACTTTGGATGCTAAAATTAAGGATGTATGTAAAGGGAAAGTCAACGCTGAAACTATAAAACAGGTTTCTTCTTTAATGGTTGAGCGTCTGTCTGGCATGAAATTAGAGCAGCAGCTTACGTTTGATCGTGGAGCGTATAAATACACAGGATTAGTTTCTCAATTTGCTGAGGCTTTAAGAAGTTCTGGATTTGAATTTTAGAAGGTTTTGAATATGGCTATAAAGAATTTACAAAATAATAATGATTTATCAGAGCTTTTAGTTTCGGTACGAAGAGTGACAACGGTTACCAAAGGTGGTAGAAGATTTTCATTTTCAATTTTGGTTGTTGTTGGCGATGAGAAGGGTAGGGTAGGGTGTGGAATAGGTAAGCACGCAGAAGTTGCTGAAGCAAGAGTCAAAGCTGTAAATGCTGCAAAGAAATCAATGATTAGAGTGTACTTGCGTGAAGGTAGAACTTTGCATCATGATATTAAAGCTAAATTTTGTTCTGGTGAGATAGTTTTAAGAACCGCAAGAGCCGGAACAGGTATTATTGCTGGTGGAGCGATTAGATCAGTTTTTGAGGTGTTAGGTATAAAGGATGTGGTAGCTAAATCCACTAGATCAAATAATCCTCATAACGTTATATGTGCGGTGTTTAAGGCTTTTGATAGTATGTTATCTCCTCGTCAGGTAGCAAGCAAAAGAGGCAAAAAGATTAGCGAGATAGTTGGAAACAGGTAAAGTATGAATAATGCTGTAAAATTAAACTCTATATTTACTAAATTATCTAAGAAAAAGAAGCCTAAGTTGCTGGGTAGAGGTATCGGTTGTGGTAAAGGTAAAACATCCGGTAGAGGGCATAAAGGGCAGAAGGCTAGAAGTGGAGTTTCTATAAATGGTTTTGAGGGTGGACAACAGTCTATATATACTCGTTTGCCTAAAAGAGGTTTTAAGCCTATACGTAGGAGCATATACTCTATAATTAATGTTGGCGATATACAGCGCTTAATGGAAGCTAAAAAAATAGTGAAAGACTCTGTTATAGATAAGGAGAGGCTGTATAAATTAGGTTTTATAAAGTCTATTAAGGATAAAATTAAACTTCTTAATAAAGGTAAGTTGAGCGAAAAATTTGTGTTTCATGTTGATTTTGCGTCAGAAGCTGCAAAAAAATCTGTAGCTTCAGTTGGTGGTAGTGTGGAAATACTATCGTAAGTCATGGGCAATAAATCAGCATTTAATAGCTTGGATCCTACGTTGTTATATAAAGGCGATTTATTAAAGCGTATATTTTTTACGCTAATAGCTTTAATTTGCTATCGCTTGGGTACTTATGTGCCTATTCCTGGAATTAATCTTGATGTAATTAATGATATATTTCCCAAAGATGGCTCAGGCGTTTTTGGAGTATTTAATTTATTTTCTGGTGGTGCATTGGCTAGAATGACAATTCTAGCATTGAACGTTATGCCATATATAATGGCTTCTATCATTATTCAGTTACTTTCTTCTGCGATTAAAGGAATGAAGGAAGTTAAGAATGATGGAGAGTCAGGCCGTAGAAAGATGAATTCTTATATACGCTATCTGACCATAGTAATTTGTGTATTTCAATCAATTCCAATTTTGGTTGGATTGGAAGGGATGAATAGGGAAGGGGTATTGGTTGTAATCGAACCTGGTGTTATGTTTCGTACAATAGGTGTTTTCAGCCTTTTAGGTGGAACTATGCTTTTAATATGGCTTGGTGAACGAATCAGCGCTAGCGGTATAGGCAATGGTATCTCATTAATCATTTTCACGGGTATAATATCAGAGTTACACAGCGCTTTGTCATCTTTGTTAACGTTAAATAAAAACGGTAGCGTATCGTTATTTATTATCCTTTTTGTTTTGGTATTGTTTTTTTTGCTGCTACTCTTAGTCATTTTTGTAGAGTCTTCTTATAGAAAGGTTATTGTTCAACATCCTAAAAAGCAATTTAAAAGATTACATAATGACGATTTTACTTATATTCCATTGAAGATTAATTTATCTGGTGTAGTACCAACCATTTTTGCTAATGCAATTTTATTGACACCTATTTCAATTGCAAATTTCTATAAGGGGCACGCTTTTTCTGATTTTATTTTAAATTACTTTATGGCAAATAAAGTAGTATATATTGTAGCCTATTTGGTGCTGATAGTATTTTTTAATTTTTTCTATACCAATTTTATATTTAATCCAGAGGAAAACGCAGATTTTCTTAAAAAAAATGGTGGTTTTATACCTGGTAGAAGGCCTGGGAAACATACTTCTGATTACCTTCAAGATATAGTTTTTAAGTTGACATTCATTGGCTCTGCGTATTTGGTAGTCATATGTACTGTACCTGAAGTTATGAGATATTATTATGATATACCATTTATTTTTGGTGGGACGAGCTTACTGATTATAGTGAACGTTATTACTGATACTATTATGCAAATACAATCTTATATTTTTTCAAATAGGTACGACAACTGGATAAAGAAATATGAGTCTAAAACGAGGAAAGTAAGATGATCATTACGATTTTTGGTCCTCCAGGTTCTGGTAAAGGTACTCAGTCAAGCTTGTTAATAGCAAAATATAATTTAAAATTAATTTCAGTAGGGGATTTATTAAGGAATATTATATCTAGCAGTAGTGAGTTAGGTAAAAAAATAAAGGGTACCGTGGAATCTGGTAATTTAATTCAAGATGAAATTATATGTGGATTATTACGTGACCAGCTTGCATTAGTGGATGATAATTGCTTATTAGATGGTTTTCCGAGAAATTTAAACCAGGCTCATTTCTTGACTCAAGTTTTGCAAGAAAAATATAATAGGGATGTTGACATTGTAGTTGAGCTGCAGCTTGACGATAATATTGCAATCGATAGGTTAAAAAATCGTCTCGCGTGTTTGGACTGTAAAAGCATATATAGTGTATCTTCTTTTAAGAGTACTACTTGTGCTAAATGTAAAAGTACGAGGTTAGAGAAAAGAATTGATGATGCTGATATGTCTGCAATTAATAAGAGAATAAGTGAATATCACCTTCAAATGAAAGGTTTACGCGAGTATTATAAAGGCAAATTATTAACAATTGACGCTAATTTGAGTGTTGATGAGGTAACGCAAGAGATTGAAAGTAAAATTTCTTGTAATTTGGTTTGACTCTGAGTTGTTTTATGGTATAAATTAAGAGTTGTTATTAATAAAGTATCGAGGTACCAGTGGCACGTATTGCAGGCATCAATATTCCAGTGAGGAAATGTGTTCCTTTTGCATTAACTTATATATATGGTATAGGTATTGCTACTGCGAATGTAATTTGTCACGCTTGCGAAGTTGATAAGCGCAAACGTGTTTCAGAATTACGAGATGAAGATATAGAAAAGATCAGCGGTTTCATTAGACAAAATTATGTTATAGAAGGTGAGCTCAGAAAAGAAGTGGCTATGAACATAAAATCTTTAGTGGAAATGGGATGCTATAGAGGGGTGAGACATAGAAAAGGTTTACCTGTGAGAGGGCAAAGGACTCATACTAATGCTAAGACTCGTAAAGGTAGATCTCGGTTGCCTATTGCTGGGAAAAAATAAAATTTATTATTATTGTGAGTTTTAATGAAAAAAGTCAAAACGGTTAGTAAGAGTAAGAAGGAGTTTATTACTGGTGTTGTCCATATTCGTGCAACTTTTAATAATACTTTTGTAAATGTAACTGATGTTCATGGTAATACGCTATGTCAAACTTCTGTGGGTTCATGTGGTTTTTCAGGTTCGAGAAAATCCACACCTTATGCTGCAGGTAAGGCTGCGGAGTCTGCTGCGAAGAACGCAATGGAGAGATTTGGTATGAAGGTTGTCTCTGTAATAATTCGCGGCCCTGGCTTTGGTACCGAAGCTGCGGTTAAAGCACTTCAGAGCTGTGGGTTGACTGTGACTTCAATTGCAGATAAAACCGCAATTCCTCATAATGGGTGCAGGTTAAGAAAAAAAAGAAGAGTATAGGATATTTGAAAAGGTTGTTTTATGTATTATAATAATGATGTTTCTCTCTGTAGCAATTTAGATAAATTGATTAAACCTAGTTCAGTTAAGGTAATATCAGATGATTCAAGTGAAAAAAGTGATATAGTGCTAGAACCGTTGGAAAGTGGTTTTGCTTTAACATTAGGCAATGCATTAAGACGTGTAATGTTATCTTCTCTTAAAGGTAGTGCTGTTTATGGAATAAAAATTGAAGGTGTAACTCATGAGTTCACTTCAATTCAAGGGGTGAGAGAAGACGTAACTGATATAGTATTAAATATGGGTATGTTGAGGTGTAAATTAAATGGTGCTTCTAATAAATGCTTAAATTTAAACGCTAAAGGGCCTTGCCAGGTATTAGCTGGGATGATAGAAACTGATGATCAATGCTCTATTGTTAATAAAGATTTGTTAATATGTACGCTGGGGCAAAATGTGGAGCTTAACATGACCATATATGTGGCTAGCGGAAAAGGTTATCTTCCTGTAACTAAATATAAAGAAAATGAACTTTTGAAGCTTATGAGTGAACAGGATTTAATTGGTTTTATTCCAGTTAATGCTTTGTATAGCCCTGTCAACAGGGTTTCGTACAGGGTAGAGAACAGTCGTGTTGGCCAAGTGACTGATAAGGATAAGCTGATATTGTCAATTGAAACTGATGGTACAATTTCTCCGAGTCAAGCTGTTGACTCTGCTGCAAGAATATTACAGGAGCAACTTCAGCCCTTTATTAGTTCTGATGTAAGTTATAAAAAATCGCAGGTTTCTTCGTCTAGTGGTGCTAAAGATTTGGGTTATGACCCTGTCTTATTGCGTAAGGTAGATGAAATGGAATTATCTGTCAGGTCTCATAACTGTCTGAAAAACGAAAACATCACTTATATAGGTGATCTTGTACAAAAGACAGAAGGTCAAATGTTAAGAACTGCGAATTTTGGCAGAAAGTCTTTGAATGAGATTAAGGCAGTTTTGACTAATTTTGGCTTGTCTTTGGGTATGAATGTGCTAAACTGGCCACCTAAGGATATAGATGAGTTGGCTAAACAACATAATGATGAAGATTAGGTGATATATGAAACATGGAATAAAAAAACGTAAACTATCTCGTTGTACTGAACATAGATTATCGACGTTAAAGAATCTATCTATCTCATTAATTAACCATGAGCAGATTGTAACTACTTTACCAAAAGCTAAGGAACTTCGTCCATATGTCGAAAAGTTTATTACAATTGCTAAGAATAAGAATACTTTACATGGTAGAAGACTTTTGCTTTCACGCCTTCATAATAGTAAGTTAGCAGTTGATAAGTTATTAAACGTCTTAGCCAGCCGTTATCAAGATCGTAAAGGTGGGTATTCTAGAATAATAAAATTTAGCACTCGAAAGGGTGATTGCGCTTCAATGGCAGTGATAGAACTGGTTGATAGGGATATTGCAGCAAGAGGTAAGGTTTATAGTAAAAATAAAGAAGGAGGCAAAGTAGTTACACAAAGTTAATTGTTATCATAATTGTTCTTCTTGTGGTAAGTAGGTTACGCTACTTTGTAGGTTACTTTGGCGAGTTATTAGTTTTAGTATATTTAAAACTGAAATGGTATAATGTTATAAAACGCCGTTACCGTTGTAAGTTCGGTGAAATTGACTTAATTGTATCTAAAAAAAAGGAGCTGATTTTTATAGAAGTTAAAACAAGTTTACTTGGAAAAGAAATACCGATATCTCATCTTCAATGTCAGTCTATTATAAATTCTTCTAAGTATTTCTTAAGTAAAAACCTTAGTTTTTTAGATTATTCAGTCAGATATGATTTATATTTTCTTTCCTTAAAGAGAAGACCTGTTTATATAAAAAATGCTTGGATTGAAGAATGAAAGATTTGTAGCTGAATTAATTTAGATTTACTGGATTTAATATGAAAAAGACCCAATACAATAATTTAGTTTCATCTTACGCTAGAGTGCTATTTCATGTCTCAGGAAGCAGGTTAGGTATTATAAGGAAAGAAGTAGAATTTTTGTTGGCTTTTTTTAAGGATCAACGTGATGTTTTTGTGTACCTATCTCATCCTATGATTTCTTTTGCACACAAAAAAGAAGTGATGCTTTCTATAAATGAGCACTTGAGTGAGAATTTAGTAAAATTTATTATGGTTATATTTGCAAATAAACGCTCTAGTTTATTGATCCTTATATTAGAAAAATTCTTAAGTCTTGCAAGAGAAAATGAAAATGAATTCGAAATTACTATAAAGTCAGCAGAAACTTTAAAGGAATCTGATATAAAAATAATTACTGAATCTTTGAGCTTTCTTGGTAAAATAATAAAAGTAAGCAATGTGGTTGACCCTTCTATACTAGGTGGCTTCGTAGTTAGGTATGGTTTTAATTTGATCGATGCTTCGCTAAAAAGTTACTTGGATAGGTTAGTTGACTTAAGTAAAATGGAAATATTAAAAGTAAGGAATTTTGTATGAAGAACAGTATGAATGTTTCTGAGATAGCAAGTATAATAAGAGAAAAGGTTGAGACGTTTGATAATCCTATAAAGCGGGAAAATATAGGTGAAGTAATTTCAGTAACAGATGGTATCGCATTGGTTTATGGGCTGGAAAAAGCAAAATTCGGTGAAAAGGTATTTTTTGCAAGTGGTGTAGAAGGAATAGTTCTCGATTTAGATCATAATACGGCTGGAATAGTTGTGCTTGGTAATGACCGTGATGTGAAAGAAGGGGACGTTGTAAAATGTAGTGGTGATGTTGTGCAGGTGCCTGTAGGGCATGAATTGTTAGGGAGAGTTGTAAATGCGTTGGGCCATCCTATGGACGACGGTGGGGAAATTAGAGCCAAAAACAGAATGGATATAGAATCTAAAGCGCCAGGCATTATTGATCGTAAGTCTGTGCATGAGCCACTGCAAACAGGAATTAAAATTATAGATTTGCTAATTCCAATAGGTAGAGGGCAGCGTGAATTAATTATTGGTGATAGACAAATTGGTAAAACTACTATTGCGCTTGATACTATTATCAATCAGAAGAAGATTAACGATGAGGTAAACGAAAATCAAAAAGTTTACTGTGTTTATGTTGCTATTGGGCAAAAAATTTCAACAGTAGCAAAAGTGGTAAATAAGCTGAAAGAAAGCGGAGCATTAGAGTATACAACTGTAGTTGTGGCTAGTGCATCTGACTGCGCGCCTATGCAATTTTTAGCACCTTATGCTGGTTGCACTATTGGGGAATTTTTCCGTGACAATGGAATGCATTGTTTGATTATATATGATGATTTATCTAAGCATGCTGTGGCATATAGGCAGATGTCTTTATTGCTCAGACGTCCTCCTGGTCGTGAAGCTTACCCTGGAGATATATTCTATGTACATTCTCGCTTGCTTGAAAGAGCTGCTAAAATGTCTGATAAAAAAGGGCAGGGTTCTTTAACTGCTTTGCCAATTGTCGAAACTCAAGCTGGTGATGTATCCGCATATGTGCCAACAAATGTTATTTCAATTACCGATGGGCAGATCTTTCTTGAGTCTGAATTATTTTATAAAGGATTTCGACCTGCAGTAAATATAGGTTTGTCGGTTTCACGGGTTGGTTCTGCTGCACAATTAAAGTCTGTGAAAAAAGTTGCTGGTTCTATAAAGCTAAGCTTAGCTCAGTATAGAGAATTAGAAGATTTTGCAAAATTTGGTTCTGATCTTGATGCTAGTGTTCAATTATCCTTGAATAAGGGTAAATATCTTGTTGAGTTATTAAAGCAAAAACAACATTTACCTATGTCAATAGAAGAGCAAGTAGTGCTGATGTATATTTTTTCTAACCTGTATAATCAGTTAAGTAAAATACAAATAAGTAACGTTAATAAATTTGAACATGATCTTGTTAATTATTTTCGTACTGTACACCCTGGGGTTTTAAAAAAGTTGTCAAATGACATGAATGGTGATATAAAAGGTGATATTTTTAATATTGTGAGTAATTTTGTTACTCAATTTAATTGCGTTTAGGTGGTAATTATGGCTTCATCTATTATTAATAAATTTCCTATGACGAGGGAAGGTTTTGAGAATATGCAAGCCGAACTTGAAAAATTAAAGGAAGAAAAGCCTTCTGTTATACAAGCTATTTCTGATGCTCGTGATCAAGGTGATTTGTCTGAAAACGCAGAGTATCATGCTGCACGGGAAAGGTTAGGTTTTATTGAAGGCCGTATAATGGAGATAGAAAGTAAGCTCTCGCATGCGGAAGTAATAGAAGTAAAAAATTTGTCTGGTGATTCAGTAATATTTGGTGCAACTGTGACATTAAGAATGTTAAGTGATAATAACGGTGAAGTGGAATATGTTTATAAGGTTGTAGGCGAATATGAAGCTGATGTTTCAAAGCAGTTAATATCTACTAGTTCACCACTCGGGAGTGCCTTAATCGGCAAAAAAGTCGGTGAGTATGTGGAAGTGACAGTGCCAAATGGAGAGAAATTGTATAAAATAGTTAAGATTGAATTTAAGTAAATTATTATGGTACAGGCCACTTATGCTTCAATGAGTCTACCCGGTATTTCTTCTGTGGAAGATGTATTAGAGGATGCTCGTTCCGGTAAATTGTTCATTTTAGTTGATGATGAAAGTAGAGAGAATGAAGGTGATTTGGTTGTCTTAGCTGAAAAAGTAAAACCAGAACATATGGCTTTTATGGTTAGATACGGTACTGGTATTGTATTTTTAGCTATGACAAAGCTTCATATGAGTAAACTAAATCTTGAGTTTATGAGGAAGAGCAATGTAGATGAAAAGCTTACTCCTCATACTGCATTTACTACGTCAATTGATGCGCGTTATGGCATTACAACAGGTGTTTCTGCTCATGATAGAACGCATACGATACTTACTGCCATTGATGAAAAGAGTACTAAGGACGATATTATTACTCCAGGGCATGTTTTCCCTATTATTGCAAATGAAGGCGGGGTTTTAGCACGCAATGGTCACACTGAAGCAAGTGTTGAAATAGCAAAGTTGGTTGGTCTTAATCATGCAGCTGTAGGGTGTGAATTAGTGAATGATGATGGCTCTATGATGCGCTTACCTCAGTTGCTTAAATTTGCTGAACAACATAAAATTAAGTTAACTACCATCGACAAACTTATCAGTTACGTTAAAAAATTAAACTAGCGTTTATAAATTTGTATAATTTAAGTGTTAAAATATAAAATTCCTGTAAATTATACAAGCACAGAATTTTCATGTTTAGAATTGCTAAGTTTTTGACCTTATTGTTCTTTCTTGCATATTATAATAATGCTTACTCTATTAACATTATTAGAGATAGTGAGGTGGAAGCAATAGTGAAAGAGCTAGCGCAACCTTTATTTTCTGCTGCAGATATTGATCATGATCAAGTGAAAGTTTTTGTAATTAATGACAGTTCGATTAATGCTTTTGTAATTAACAATAACAGTATCTTCATTCATTTAGGGCTTTTACGATATTCGGCTAAACCTTATGTCTTGCTTGGTATATTAGCACATGAGATTGCTCACATATCTGCTGGTCATATATTGCAAATGAGTAGTGCTATGGGTTATTTTCAATCGATAGCAATGATTAGTTATATGGTAGGATTAGTTTCTAGTATTATCATTAACCCTCAGGTTGCTGGTGCAATTTTGCTTAGTGGTGTAGCACTCAGTTCAAGGCTATTTTTTAACTATTCTCAAGAGCAAGAAAGTGTAGCAGATAGCTATGCTTTAAGGTACCTTGATGAATCTGGCTATGATAATTCAGGTATGAAAGAGATTTTTGATTATTTTAAAAGTATTGAGCATGAGAATACCGAGGAATATTTCCGTACTCACCCACTTAGTGAGAAACGTATATTTGCTGTACAGAATTATAAGGTCAAAAACAACGTAAAACCAATTTTTGCGGATAAGTTACTAAAGTTTGAGCGTGTGGTTGCAAAGCTAGACTCTTTCTTTGCTCCTATTCATGTGTTATCTAATAAATATGAAGATAATTCTGAGTATGTAAATGCTATAGTTTGCTATAGGCAAGGAAAGATAGAGGAGGCTATTGCTAAAGTTAATTCATTGATTCAAGAGTCACGCAATGACCCATACCTATATGAATTAAAAGCAGAAATGCTATACAAGGCTGGAAATTTAAGTGAAGCAATAAAAATGTATGAGGAATCGCTTAGGTATTTATCTGAGAAAAACAGTTATTTAGTGAAACTTGCATTATCTCATACTTTATTATTACACGGTGATGCAAAAAAGGCAATTTTTTACCTGGAGCAGATTTTGAATGTAGAACCAAATAACGCTTTTGTCTGGAAATATTTAAGCGTTGCATATAAATGTGACGCTGATACGGCAATGCATTATTTTGCTTTGACAAAAAAGGCTTGTATTGAAGGTGATTTAAAGCAATTTACAAAATATGCTGAGCTAGCTGTTAAAACTTTACCAAAAGATAGCCCTTATTTGTTGCAAGTTGAAGATATGAAGCGATTTAATGGATAACAAAAAAGCATTTCTGTACTTTTATGGGTTTCTCTTTCCACAATTTTCCAACATAGCTTTTGCTTCATCGCTTACATTGGGCATAATTTTCGTTATGATAGTTTTAGCGCCAAAAAATACACCACAGAACATGCCAAGAGCAAAGAGGGCTGGCCACGGCATCCTGCCAAATATTGCAAGCAAAGCTGCACCAATTATTACTACCGTCATAAGTGGACCGCCTATCCCCCAAACATAACCAATAATATTGCATATTACTTTAGTTGTGTCATCCATATCAGGGTCAGCTGCATAACCTGAGAAAGAGAAAAGCAATACTACGCAAAAAACACTAAAAAATTCCATTATAGAGCTCATTTTTTTGCCTCTAAATAATAAATTAACGTAAACCTACACCTACACATATTTTTATTTTAAAGTAAAAATTATAATTTGTCCATACATAAGTGTTGCTACATAAATAACCCACCATTAATGTTAAGCACATGCCCTGTTATATATTTTGCTTCATCACTTGCTAAAAATAAGACCCCTGCTGCTATTTCTTCCCCTGTTCCCATTCTTTTCATTGGAATATTATCTAATATTTTTCCCTTTTGCACTTCATTTAAAACTTCAGTCATTTTAGTATCTATAAACCCAGGAGCAATACAATTTACTGTTATATTACGACTTGCAACTTCTTTTGCTATAGATTTGCTCATAGCTATTATTCCAGCTTTAGACGCTGCATAATTTGCTTGCCCGGCGTTTCCTGTCAGCCCTATTATTGAGGAAATATTTATAATTCTTCCCCAATTATTCTTAATTAGTTTCCTGCATGCTTCTCTACTCAGCTTAAATGTAGAACTCAAGTTAATATCAATTACTTTTTGCCATGTTTCATCTGTCATTCTCAATAATAAACTGTCTTGCGTAATGCCCGCGTTGCATACAAGCCCGTCAAAGCCTTCCATCAACTCACTTGCTCTGTTTACTAGTTGATTTACTTCCTCAGCATTTGATAAATCACAAGGGAGTACGTGCATATTTTTTTCATATTGTTTAGCAACTTCTTCGAGCACTTCTTTTTTTGTGCCAGAAACACATAAAGTTGCTCCGGCTTTGTGCATAATTTTTACAATTGCTTGCCCTATTCCGCCTGATGCACCAGTAATCAGGAACTTTCTGCTTTCCAATCCAAACATAATAACTTTATATTATCTTAATTCCTAACAGAATATTGACTAGTTGGCAATAGATTTCTTACATAATATAAGTAACTCAGATATTCACAAAATAAAGGAAAAGTTATAATAAAGTTAAACGTCAAAAAATTTTAAAAACATAGTTATGCAGGAATTGTTACTAAATAGTTTATTCTGGTGCTCTACAGTCTAAATGGAATGCTTAAATTATAGATTCTTTGTTTTTGTGTGTTATCTTGAGTTAACACAAATTCACAGTAGTATTATGATCAGTAAGTTAAAAAAGCTTAGCACTGGATTTTCTTTGACAGGCTTGATTGGCCATAGTGATAATATAAATATGCAAGGAGCAAAAAATAAAAAGAAGAAGTACCCAAAATTTTTGGATAAGACGTTCGCATTGATTGATGCGATGATAAATTTTATTTTAAAACGTGAAAGTAATAACGTAAATGAAGTTCTGAGAGTAACATGGGGACCACTATTTTTTGGTCTGGTAGTAATACTTATCTTTTTTGGGATAGGTGGTATTTGGTCGGCTATAGCTCCAATTGACGGTGCGGTGCATGCAAGTGGAGAAGTTATTGTATCTTCAAATAGGAAAATAGTTCAACACTTGGGTGGAGGAATAATAAGCAAAATTTTAGTCAAAGAGAGCCAAGCAGTTAAAAAAGATGAGCCTCTAGTTTTGTTGAGTGATGTTAACGAGAAGGCGAATTTAAGTATTATCAAAGAGAAGCTCTTATCATTTTTAGCAACAGAAGCAAGGCTTCTTGCAATCAGAGTAGATTTGGACACGCTCGAGTTTCCTGATGAGGTTAAAAAATTATCTCACGATGAACTTGTAAATAAAGCGATAAAGAATCAAGTAAAGTTGTTCAACTCTCAGAGAAAGAGCATATTGGGAAAAACAGACATACTGCAACAACGTATAAAGCAGTTAAATGATGAATTAGCGGGGCTAAACTTTCAACTAAATGCAGCTCATAAGCAATATGACTTGATAACTGAGGAGTTGGAAACAAAAAGACAATTACTTGATAGTGGCCATATAAGCAAACCACACATTTTAGCTTTAGAAAAGCAGTTTGCTGAAATTGAAGGCAGAGTTGGACATTACCGTTCTGCAATATCTCAAGTGCAGCAAAAAATTGGAGAGAACGAATTAGAAATTATAAACGTGAGAAACGATTCTCAAGAAAGAGCAAACGCTGAACTTAAGGAAGTTAGTACGTCTATTGCAGACTTGAAAGAGAGGCTGATGGTTGCTGAAGATTCATTAGCACGTACAATAATTAAATCGCCTCAAGATGGGATAGTCACAGATATAAGATACCATACTGAAGGTGGTGTTATACAATCTGGAGTTCCGATCATGAGCGTAGTGCCATCGGATGATGACCTAATAATAGATGCTAAAATTCAGACCAGAAACATAGAAGAGGTACTGTCGGCACAAAAGAAAGATAGCAACATAGTCTCTATTGATGGGCTAGAAGGGCTAAAGGTTAAAGTCCGGTTAAGTGCTTACAGTGCACGTCGTTTAAGTTTAATTAGTGGTATAGTAAGCCATATTTCTCCTGACGCTCTTGATGATCCAAGACTAGGGCGTTATTATTCAGTACGTGTAGTGATACCAAAACCAGAGCTTGCTCAGTTTAAAAACGTATACCTATACCCTGGTATGCCAGCAGAAGTGTACATAGTTACTCAATCTCGTACTCTTTTATCATTCTTGTTTACGCCTATAATTGCAACAGTCGATAGGTCTTTTATAGAAAGGTAGCTCACTCGTTAAAGTAGTAGTGAAAGTGCCGTAATAAAATTTAGGTACATAATTAGACAATAGGCTTCTTGACCTTACCCAGAAAAAGTGGAGAGAAAGAAAGGAGTTTTTTCGGGTAAAATAAAATTTTGGAGGATTAGAAATGGCAAGAGAATATACGGCAGAATTCAAATTGGAAGCTGTTAAGCTGGCAAATGAACAAAGAAAGGTAGGTCAACCAGTTGCAAAAGTAGCAAGAGATCTAGGAATAAGGGATAGTGTATTAGGAAAATGGATG
>NZ_JAPQLN010000061.1:0-8955 GCF_028981745.1 Wolbachia endosymbiont of Drosophila tristis
CATACGCGTCAAGTTAAGAGATTGTAAGTAAATTCAGGGAAGTTAAGGTAGATACTCTAGTTTTTCTGTACTTGTCTTTTAATGAAAATCGAGACCAAGTTATGGTAAGCTTTTTAAGAAAAACTTTCAAACTATTAACTTTATTCTTTAGTGCTAAAAATAACTCTATAACCCGCTTTTTTAGCTCAATAAATGCCTTTGTTAAGCTAAGTTCTGTATTCTTTTTCACTTCTGTGCAACCAACTATGCCGTGAAATATAAGAATTGCGCACAATTTAGCATATAGTTCACATAATACTCTGCATGGCTTTCCTTTTAGCTTATCAAGTCTGATATGGCTTTTATACAATTTAAATAATAACTCAATTTGCCACCTTACTCTGTAAATCGTTAATACTTGCTCAGCACTAATTTTATTTTCTGGAACATTAGTTATAAATATTGACCAGTTCAACAATTTTTGATTTCTTTTAGAGGATGTATATCCCTGCGATCTTGCTAATCTATTAGCTTTCCTTCTTCTGGCCATAGACTGTTCTTCAGTTAGTTTCTGACATATAATTCTTACTCTAATTTTTGCTTCTTTTCCTAACAATACCTCGTTTTCTAAAAATAACTTATCCTCTAAACATTCTAATAACTCCATTTTTTGATTTGTTTCTACATCATATATGTTGGTATCGGATTTATAACGACTTATGAAATAAGCTCCTATTTCATTGATTTGTTTAAAAGAACTTGGCACAAAATAACCGAGATCAGATATTAGCAAATCATTGCTTAATATATTACTTAAATGTTTCCTATATCCCTGGTCTGATCTTACTCCCTCCGTTAAATTAAGTTGGTCTATTATCTGATTCATGTAGTCGAAAACTAATTGTAACTTTATTCCAGACTTAGTATTGCTTTCATAGCCACTGTAGCTAGTACCATAACCTTTATACATCTCTTCCATACTGTTAGGTAGAGTAATATAGCTACTGTCCAATAATTTAACACTATTAAATTGCTGTAAGATTTTGCAATCAACTTGCAAGATATTTTTGAAGAGAAGCACAGATTCATTATACATCCTTTTCATAAATTCCACTGCTTCTTCAGTAAATCTAAAATCCAAACCTTGTTTTGTTATATCTATCGAGTCCTCGTTTAGTAATTGACACATTGTTTCTACGCTACAATTATCAACCCCTATATTACCCAAGACCATGGCTTTTACGAACGATGAACCTTTTAGCTTTCTCTTTCTTTTTATAAACCTTGTTGTAATTGAGATTTTGTCTGCTTTTTCATTAAAAAATTCTTTGAGCTTTTTTGATAAGCTAGTTATTTTATTCATTGGTTCTCTCACTAAAAGTATTTCTGGGAGAACTTATACCTTATTATTCTATCTCTTTCATACCTTTATTTCCTTAACTTGACGCGTATGGTTCAAAAAAGTGTGTCAAACCAAAAAAAAAGTAATAAATTGATATAAAAAAAATGGAGGTTTGACAATGAGTCAGAAAGTAGTAAACAGAACTACCGGTTTGGTAGATTACAAAGAACTGGAAGCAAATATACTGTCATCAATAAGGGAAGGCAGACCATTAACAGGAAGGGATGGAGCATTTACACCATTTATAAAAAAGCTGCTGGAGGCAAGTTTGGAAGGTGAAATAGAAAATCACTTATTAGCTGAAAGTGAAGAGAGGGTTTGGTTGGAGGAAGTGGAGTAGCGAATGGATATACAAAACGCTGGGTCTATATTCAGACTATAGAATAAGGTATTACAAACCGAAAGCATCACCAGCACAATATGTTATAAACTTTGGTAAAGAATCTGCTAGGAAAGCGTAGTGCGGATGCTGCGTTTGACGAGGCGGGAGCTGGAAACGTTAACATGGGAATTTGGATTGAGGCCTATTGTGAAAACAATGGATCAGCCACCAAACCCTAAAGTAGGCGCGCCAGTTCTTGACCCTACATATTTTTTTGAAGGTTAAATCCAGCTTAGGGTCGAGAAACTTAGATAAAGCCATAGCCAAAGTGTTTAAAAATATTAATAATTATACACACAATTATTCAACCATATTTTTGAAGATAGCTATGCCGCCGCGGTATCTCTTAGCCGCTAACAAGTAGCGGGATGACGATTGTTGGTAAATCTAAGTCAGTTTAGCTATAGGCAGCAATTTTCTGTATTTATTTTAAATTGAAGGAAGCTCAAATGAAAGATCATGTTTTGCTAAAAATCACAGAATGCAGTCTAACAGTGAACGGTTACGCTTTTGATCAAAAATGTTGTATAGTACACAATCAATTTTTCTGGATCCAAGTAGTCAAGGCACTGCCTTTGTGTTTGAGGCAAAATCGGCTATAACACTTAACATACTCCCTTTGCAAACAAATGTTCGTACAGTTATATGTCAGCTACTTGCATGACGCCATTGCCTGAACGGGTACCAATGATTACCTATCAATCTCACCAAAAACTATATCGAGTGAGCCAATAATTGCTGCAACGTCAGCAAGCATGTGTCCTTTTGCCATAAAGTCTAAGGCTTGTAAATGCGCAAAGCCAGGTGCTCTTATTCGGCACCTATAAGGTCTATTGGTACCATCTGAAACTATATACACTCCAAACTCACCTTTTGGTGCCTCAACAACTGCGTAAGCCTCACCTTCTGGTACGTGATATCCTTCTGAATAGAGCTTAAAATGGTGAATCAGAGCTTCCATAGATTTTTTCATCTCTGCTCTTGACGGTGGAGAAATTTTTCTATCTTCAGTTTTTATTTGCCCTTCAGGCATTTTCTCTATGCACTGCTTCACCAAACTGATAGATTGCCTAATCTCTGCCATTCTAACTAGATAACGGTCATAACAGTCGCCATTTTGGCCGATCGGTATATCAAAATCTAGTTGATCATATATCTCATATGGCTGGCTTTTTCGCAAATCCCAAGCAAGCCCAGCAGCGCGCAACATTGGGCCACTAAAGCCCCAATCAAGTGCCTGTTTAATTGATATTTCACTAATTCCTACAGTGCGTTGCTTCCATATCCTATTTTCTGTTAAAAGTTCATCAACATCGTCTATATATTTTGGAAATTGCTCTATAAACTTTGCAATATCCTCAATCAAATCTTCTGGAACATCTGCTGCAATTCCACCTGGCCTGATGTAAGCTGCGTGAAACCTTGCACCTGAAGCTCTTTCGTAAAATTCCAGTATTTTTTCTCTTTCTTCAAAGAGCCATAAAAGAGGGGTCATTGCTCCAACATCAAGTGCTTGAGAAGAAACGTTCAGTAAATGATTTAGTATTCTCGTCAGTTCACAAAACAAGACACGTAAATACTTTGCCCTAATTGGCACTTCACATTGCAACAATTTCTCCACACAAAGTGAATATGCATGCTCTTGTGACATTGGTGATACGTAATCAAGGCGATCAAAATAAGGCAAAGCTTGAAGATACGTTTTATGTTCTATTAATTTTTCAGTACCGCGGTGCAAAAGCCCAATATGGGGATCTGCCCTCTCGATCACTTCACCATCCATCTCTAAAACAAGACGCAACACTCCATGTGCAGCTGGGTGCTGAGGTCCAAAATTTAACATCATTGTCTTTAGATCGGGCATGTCCAGTAGTTTAAGATATTAAAATTGTATAGGCTAAAGTGCGCTCAAAGTCAATAAACTTCTTGCATAGGCTACAACTATCATTCAATAGAAACAAAAACTTTTACAATGGCTAATAAGTGTTGGTAAAACCAAGTCACTTTAGCTATAGAATGACAAAAAAGGTTTGCATTAGCCAAATTTTTAGTTGAAGTAGCATAAGAGGTTAAAGGAAAAGCTTTGTGTTAATGGATTCATTTCAGGTATAGTATAGATAATACCACAATACTTATAAAATGGATCATGTTGTTAATGCGTATAATAGACTTGACACTCCTATAGTCAGGGGAGAAGGGGCATATCTTTTTGATAAAGATGGTAAAAAATATTTAGATTTTGCTGCAGGTATTTCTACAACTTCTTTAGGGCATTGTCATCCATACATTACAGATAAGCTGAAAGAGCAATCGAGCTCATTATGGCACTGCTCTAACATTTTCACTATTCCCGAGCAAGAAAGGCTTGCCGAGCGTTTAACAACCCTTACTTTTGCAGATAAAGTTTTTTTCTGCTCAAGTGGGCTTGAAGCAACAGAAGCTGCAATTAAGTTTATTCGTCGTTACTTTTATTCAAAAGGGCAAGCAAAACGTAATCGTATTATTACAATTGAAGGAGGATTTCATGGCCGCAGTATTGCTGCAATTTCTGCTGGAGGCAATGAAAAATCACGCGAAGGTTTTGCTCCGCTCCTTTCTGGTTTTGATAAAGTGCCAAGAAATGACATTAAAGCATTAGAAGAAAAAATCAACAATGAAATAGCTGCTGTATTTTTAGAGCCCATACAAAGCGAAGGTGGAGTATATCCACTAGACGTAGAATATCTTCAAAAAGTAAGGGAAATAACAAAAGCTCAAGGAATAATTTTGTGCTTTGATGAAGTGCAGTGCGGATATGGACGCATCGGTTCTTTATTTCATTATCAAAATGTCGGCATTGAACCTGATATGCTAACCTGTGCGAAGGCTATGGGTAACGGTTTTCCTGTAGCTGCATGTTTAGTGAAAGATTATATAGCAGAAGCAATTACTCCAGGAACTCATGGATCAACCTATGGTGGCAATCCACTTGCCATGACTGTTGGTAATGCAGTGCTCGATATAATGCTAAAAGAAGGCTTTTTTGATCATGTTAAAAGAATTAGTAAATATTTAAAAGAAAAGCTGTTGCTTTTAGCTAAAGAATTTCCTGAGATGATTTTAGAAGTTCGTGGAGAAGGGTTACTAATGGGAATAGAACTAGCAACTCTTGTAGCTGATAAAATTATTAGTCGACCTCTTGATAAAGGTTTAATAATAACTAGGGTTTTAAACAACAAAGTAGTAAGGGTAACCCCACCACTTATCATTGAGGATGAGCATGTGAACGCAGCGTGTAATATGCTTTATGATTTGTTTTTTAAGATTAAAGGTATATAAAATTCGGCAATATAAATTCAGGCTTGCAAATGCCTCTCATAACATGTAAAGTTAATTTTATTTTTTATCACAATAACATCGTACTTTAATGGATTGGTTATTGGTCTTAGTATCACCAGCAATTTTTGTTTTGTTAGTTTTATCGTTTTTGTTCTCAGGAGCAGAAATAGGCTTAACCTCAATTAGCCGTTCTCGAGTTAATAAGCTAAAGCTAGACGGTAACAAAAAAGCCAGGGTAATAGATCGCTTATTAAATAGGAAAGAATTGACAATAGGAACGGTATTGCTCGGCAATACAATTATTAATATTACTTGCTCTGCTTTATTTACAGCAATATTTATCAATCTTTTTGGAAATGAGGGCATTCTCCTATCAACAATTATAATGACATTTTGTATTTTATTGTTCTGCGAAGTTCTACCAAAAACTTATGCTATTCAAAATCCTGAAAAATTTGCATCATTTTCTGCTTATTTTGTATTGTTTTTTGTAAAGATTTTTTCTCCATTGACACTAGGTATTCAATTTATTGTTAACCTCATCCTAAAATTATGTGGGCTGCATAAAGATAAGGAAGTGATATCTGCAGCGGATGCAATGCGTAATATGATTACTCTTCACCGCAGTGAAGGAACTATGTTGCAACAGGATTTAGATATGCTAAGCAGCATACTTGATTTGGCTGAGACAGAGATATCACAAATTATGACCCATAGAAGAAACCTATTTTCTCTTGATATAGATCGGAATAAAGAAGAGTTAATAAGAGAGATTTTAACCAGCAGTCACAGTAGAGTACCTTTATGGCAGAAGGAACCAGATAACATTGTAGGTGTAATTCACGTGAAAGCTCTAATAAATGCTTTGCGTGAAAAGAATAATAAAGCGGAAGAAGTTGACATTACCCAAGTTATGTCAAGGCCTTGGTTCATACCAGAAAGTACACCGCTCAGCGTGCAACTTCACAACTTCCGTAAGAACAGGAAACACCTTGCATTTGTTATTGATGAGTATGGAGCACTGCAGGGAATTGTAACTCTTGAGGATATACTGGAAGAAATAGTTGGAGAAATTTCGGATGAACATGATTTGATTACGGAGAATTTTATAAAGAAAATATCTGATAATATGTATCACATAGAAGGAAAATCTACTATTAGGGACATTAACAGGCAGTTATACTGGAATCTCCCTGATGAAGAAGCTACAACTCTAGCAGGTATGATTGTGAATGAAATAGAGCGCATTCCTGACGAAGGCGAGGAGTTTTCCATGTATGGTTTTCGCTTTAAGATTTTAAAAAAAGATAAAAATATTATTACTGTTGTTGAAGTGCAAGTAAAAATTGGTAATATTAGTGGCAGCAATTAATTAGTGGAGTTTCATGGAAGATACAGTAAAAATAACGGCTGAAGAGTTGAAGGGTTACATAGAGAGAATCGAAAAACTTGAACAAGAAAAGAGGGATGTGCAAGATCACATTCGTGATGTATATGCAAAAGCCGCAGATGAAGGTTGGGATATAAAAGTGATGAAACAAATTATTAGGCTGAGGAAGATGGATGATGATGACAGAGAGGAACAAGAAATATTGCTTGATACCTATAAACGTGCATTGGGAATGAGCTACGAAGAAGAGTTAAGTGAATAGCAGAATTGTAATTGGAATAAGTGGAGCATCTGGTTCTATTTACGGTGTGCGTATTTTAGAAGCGTTGAAAGACGTCGATTATGAAACTCATTTAGTGATAAGTCGTGCTGGGAAAGTAACTTTAGCTCACGAGATTAAAGAAAAACTTGAAGATATTACATCACTTGCAGATTTTTACTATTCTGAAGAAAAGATTGGAGAAAAAATAGCAAGCGGCTCATTTAAAACCTCAGGGATGATTGTAGCACCATGCTCTATGAAGACAATGTCTGAAATCGCATCAGGTGTTACTTCCAATCTATTGACAAGGGCTGCAGATGTAACGCTAAAAGAAAGAAGAAAGTTAGTTCTTATGGTGCGAGAGTCACCACTGCATCTTGGGCATTTACAAAATATGTTAAAATTAACGGAGATGGGAGCAATTATTGCTCCACCAGTGCCTGCTTTTTATATTAAACCGAAATCGTTGGATGATATTATTAATCATTCTGTTGGCAAAGTATTGGATTTATTTGATATCAAATTACCCGACTTTAAGGAGTGGCAAGGAAGTGACAATTATTATTGATGGTAAAAAAATAGCAAACGACCTATGTGAGAGGCTATCACAAAAAATTGATATTTTAAAGAGAGAGTATAACATTTTTCCTTGCCTGAAAGTAATTCTCATAGGTAGCAATCCAGCAAGTCAGGTTTATGTTCGCAACAAACAGAAAAAAGCAGAATCAATAGGCATAAGTTCTGAGACCATTGTTTTGCCTAATAATATTTTAGAAGATGAATTAATTGAAAAAATCAATGAATTAAATGAAGATCCATCTGTGCATGGCATTTTAGTGCAATTGCCTTTACCAAATCATATTAGTGCAAGCAGAGTAATTAACACAGTAAGTGTTGAAAAAGATGTAGATGGCTTTCATGATGAAAACGTTGGCAAATTAGTTAAAGGTGAAAAAAACTGCCTTATACCTTGCACTCCTAAAGGTTCTTTGCATTTAATTAAGTCAATTGAAGAGAACCTTTCCGGTAAAAACGCAGTGGTAATTGGTAGGTCAAATATCGTGGGCAAGCCAATGTTTTACCTGCTATTGCAAGAAAACTGCACTGTCACCATCTTGCATTCACAAAGCAAGGATTTAGCTGAATATTGCTCTAAAGCGGATATAGTAGTTGCAGCAGTCGGAAAGCCAAATTTTGTTCAAGCAGACTGGATAAAGAAAGGTGCAATAGTGATCGATGTTGGCATAAATAGCGTTAACGTAGGAAAGCTTGTAGGTGATGTTGACTTTGAAGGAATAAAAGGGAAAGCCAAAGCTATGACCCCAGTACCCGGGGGCGTTGGCCCAATGACCATTGCATTTCTAATGATGAACACTGTTATTGCTGCTTGCTTGCAAAAGGGAGTTGATGCTTCTGATTTCATTAGTTGAGGTATGAAGAGGAAAGCTATATGAAGATAGAATGTACCATATCACAATTAATAAAAAATTGAGATTTTTGAAATTCCTCAGTAGTCAAATTTATTAAATATTTAGGATCATCATCTATTCTTTTTTCTCTACAAGTATAGCTAAAGTGGCTTAGGTTTACCTACAATTTGAAAAACAACAAATTCGTCATTCCGCTACTCGTTAGCGGAATCTATGCTGAGATACCGCGGCGGTATGACGTAGGGAAACCTTTCTTGGGTTAGCTATAGTTAGTGGAATTGCAAAGTTTCTAGGCATAAAAAGCTTTGAACCTAATATATGAGCCAAACTTGATTTTCCAACCGTAGATACACCTGTAATAAAAATAATAGTCTTCATTTTGTGAATTTACTTGCTATATGAACTATCGGAGAAATTTTTTTATAGTTTATAGTATCTGACCTTACCCAGAAAAAGTGGAGAGAAAATTTGGAATGTTTTTCACAAAGAGAATGATGAATCAAAATGCTCAGGAATGCAATAGTTAATAGTGACGTTGTTTGTTATAAAAAATTTCTATATATTCAAATATAGCAGTTTTGATATGCTGTTTAGAGTGCCGAGAGGTGTCTATTGGTAACTCCCTTTTTAGAGAACTGAAGAAGCTTTCCACAACAGAATTGTCGTAACAACAACCTTTATAACTCATCTATGTTTTTTATGGATAAGAGATATTGATAACCTTGCGAAGTATATTGTGAACCTTGATCACTATGTAATAGTAGATTTTTGGCAGGTTTACGCTTGTTAACG
>NZ_JAPQLN010000062.1:0-9123 GCF_028981745.1 Wolbachia endosymbiont of Drosophila tristis
CATACGCGTCAAGTTAAGAGATTGTAAGTAAATTCAGGGAAGTTAAGGTAGATACTCTAGTTTTTCTGTACTTGTCTTTTAATGAAAATCGAGACCAAGTTATGGTAAGCTTTTTAAGAAAAACTTTCAAACTATTAACTTTATTCTTTAGTGCTAAAAATAACTCTATAACCCGCTTTTTTAGCTCAATAAATGCCTTTGTTAAGCTAAGTTCTGTATTCTTTTTCACTTCTGTGCAACCAACTATGCCGTGAAATATAAGAATTGCGCACAATTTAGCATATAGTTCACATAATACTCTGCATGGCTTTCCTTTTAGCTTATCAAGTCTGATATGGCTTTTATACAATTTAAATAATAACTCAATTTGCCACCTTACTCTGTAAATCGTTAATACTTGCTCAGCACTAATTTTATTTTCTGGAACATTAGTTATAAATATTGACCAGTTCAACAATTTTTGATTTCTTTTAGAGGATGTATATCCCTGCGATCTTGCTAATCTATTAGCTTTCCTTCTTCTGGCCATAGACTGTTCTTCAGTTAGTTTCTGACATATAATTCTTACTCTAATTTTTGCTTCTTTTCCTAACAATACCTCGTTTTCTAAAAATAACTTATCCTCTAAACATTCTAATAACTCCATTTTTTGATTTGTTTCTACATCATATATGTTGGTATCGGATTTATAACGACTTATGAAATAAGCTCCTATTTCATTGATTTGTTTAAAAGAACTTGGCACAAAATAACCGAGATCAGATATTAGCAAATCATTGCTTAATATATTACTTAAATGTTTCCTATATCCCTGGTCTGATCTTACTCCCTCCGTTAAATTAAGTTGGTCTATTATCTGATTCATGTAGTCGAAAACTAATTGTAACTTTATTCCAGACTTAGTATTGCTTTCATAGCCACTGTAGCTAGTACCATAACCTTTATACATCTCTTCCATACTGTTAGGTAGAGTAATATAGCTACTGTCCAATAATTTAACACTATTAAATTGCTGTAAGATTTTGCAATCAACTTGCAAGATATTTTTGAAGAGAAGCACAGATTCATTATACATCCTTTTCATAAATTCCACTGCTTCTTCAGTAAATCTAAAATCCAAACCTTGTTTTGTTATATCTATCGAGTCCTCGTTTAGTAATTGACACATTGTTTCTACGCTACAATTATCAACCCCTATATTACCCAAGACCATGGCTTTTACGAACGATGAACCTTTTAGCTTTCTCTTTCTTTTTATAAACCTTGTTGTAATTGAGATTTTGTCTGCTTTTTCATTAAAAAATTCTTTGAGCTTTTTTGATAAGCTAGTTATTTTATTCATTGGTTCTCTCACTAAAAGTATTTCTGGGAGAACTTATACCTTATTATTCTATCTCTTTCATACCTTTATTTCCTTAACTTGACGCGTATGGTTTGTTTAACACTCCCCAAACATGAGTTTTAATTGATGCTCCTGTTGACCTAACTCATCCTTCAATTAGTTCCATACCGTTTCGCAGTAGGTCTATAGGACTTATCACTGCCAACACTGTCACTTTGTTCAGAACCATCATGTTCTAGTGGTTTTTGTATATTTTCATCACTAAAGCCGCTTGAAATAGATGATGTCCACTCTTGGGAATTTGAATCACCCTTTGATTTACTACCTTGAGGATCTGATAAGGATTCTGATTGATCACTTGTTGATGTGCTACCTTCAGAAAATAATTCCTCTTCAGAAGGCATTACCACGTGAGGCACTTCACTTCTATCCAAATCTATTCGATAATTAAGTAAAAAGTTATGCAGACTCTTATAATAATATACATCACTAGCAGAAGAAGCACACACTTCTCTATTAAGACAATCATCATTCTGAGCTTGAAGATCAACGTTTGCTCCTGCATTTTCCTAACGTTGGCCACCAACAATCCTGTTACAAGAACTTCCTCTTAATGGACTATCGCTGCCGTCTTCATCATCAGAGCTCATTGGAGTTAGTGAGTCTTTTCCATCGAAATTGTTTCGACAAATACGGTCCCGCTGTCCTTGAGATTCATCTAACATCTCCCCTACAATTGGAACACTTTGCCCAAGATTGTTAAATTATAAAATTCTTTCTTGGTGGTCCTTTCGTACTTCAGCCACTACTGCATCACTAACTTGTGTTTTTTTTCCAATACCTTTATTGTCACCAACATCTAATTCCATTCTTTCTTCAATACCACTACTACTGCTACTTTGCTGTAACATATAATTACACTTCCCAGGAGTATATGTGGAATGACTTCTTGAATTGATAGGCAATTCTCCTTCTTCTGAACTTCTTCCTTGCATAAGTTCCTGTTGTTCCTGAAGTTGATTATTTCCTACTTTTTGAGTAATCTCCTTTGGATCAAGTAGCTCAGTTTTAACGCAAACCTCATCGCTGAAGTCCTCCCATGCACCCTTAGCAACCTTTTCATAATAACTGATATCTTGGGAACTTGAACTAAGTTCAGAACTAAATGGTTCATATTTAACATAGGAAAGTTGCACATTATTAGAACTACTACTCTTATTTTCACCATCAATTTGATTTTTGAGATACCAATCGTAACCACTTATTTTCTTCATTTTTTCCCAATGATCCACGTAATCAGGTGTATTTAGAAATAATTTTTGGACTCTTCTCCTGTTATGACTTCCCTCCTGTATAAGATGTTCAACATATAAACATACTAATGGCTTTTTAAGCAGTGCATCACATTCAAAAACAGCGGTATTTGGTTTAACTTGTCCTCTTAAAACTTGACCTATTACCCCATTATAATACTCTCCTATATAGGAAGGAAATTTATTATGTTCATTACTGGAAGGCACCTCTGTCTTGATTTCTGGTGGATATTCATATACATCACAACCAAGAATTGAAGAATGATCAAGTATTGGAGAAAGACGCCATCCAATGTAATGTAACATGGCATTTATCGATGAAAGGTCACTAGTCAATGTATTAACTTGACTAAAATTATCACTAGATCCATATCCAAGAGTAACAACATGTGGTCCACACTTTATTTCTTCCAAATGCTTTAAATTACCACTTTCATATGTGATAAATTTTCCAAAAATAGGCCGTCCCAGTTTCCCACCTTTCGTATTTTTTAATATGGCTATATTAATTCGTTCAAATCCCTTTTCATCTTTCACATTCTTGCTTTCATTCGTTTTGATGATTTGAAGAAATTCATCTTTATCTTGAACAACAAAGACCTGACACTTCTTACCGGCAATATGCTTAACTGCAACATCCAAAAAAATCTTATCAAAAATACTACAACCCTCCTTCAAATTCTTTTCAAGAAGATTATAGATCACAGTATGATTTTTAATATTCTCACTAATATTACCAAAGATCACACTATAATCAGCCTGATTAATATCACTATTATTACGAGCAGTATCACCGCTAAAGCTATCTAAAGGAGGTATAACATTAGCAGATTGAACATCATAATCAAAGCTAAGCTCCAACTCATCATCCTCACCTTCTGAGACATCCTTGCTTAATTCTTCTAATCTCTTTACCAAACCACTATTATTCTCCTTTTTCTGATGCTCTATTAATGCCAGCACAAAACTCTTCTTACTAAAAAAATTATTGAGGTAACCTGCATAATTTGATATTTTCTGATAACTATGACCTTGTGCTAATTCCATGATATAAACCCAAGCCTGAAATAGTTTACGAGCGTCGTATATAATATATGCCAGATCATCTTTTGCCATTTCATCAATACAATCCCCTATAGTAGAAAAATCCCCATTTCCAGAATCTTGCAGCAAGCTCAGTATCTTCAGCACATAAGTAAGCTGATTTTTTAGCATGCCAAAATCATCTCCTATTTCTTTATCTTGAAAAAACTTTTCTACTATTTCTAAATATTGTCCAGAACACTCGTTAACTTTTTTAAATTCATTGATTATGCAGTTAAATTCTCGTTTAATTTTAAATTCGTTAAAATATTTTAGTATATCTTCACGTTCACAACTATCTTCAATTTTTCTGCATTTCTCTTGATACTTTTTACCATCACTCTGTTTATTAAGTTTTAATATCTCCTTAAGAATCTCTACTTTTTTATTACTAGGATCAAGAGCAGAATACTCCTCTATCCTTATCTTTTTAGCGAGTTCATACTCTATCATGTCACCGAGATATTGTGTTATAATTTTAAAGCGTCGCATCAAATATTTTGACAAATTTGTTCTACCACTTTCTTCACCTGAAAAACCTAACTTTACATGCAAAGGGAGATCTATAGCATTAAAAAACTTACCTCGAATTTCTTCTATCCTTCGCTTAAAATGATCCAAACTGGTGATATCTTCTTTTAACAGTTCTCCGAAGAGTCTATTAACTGACCTTACCGTTTGCCCTTCAACACAAAGCTCACGTAATGTTCTATGCTGATAATACACCGATGTTAATCTTTCATCCCACGCAAAAAAAACAAAAGGTATTAATTCGTTGCTTAAGAAAGCCTTTAATCTCGATTTTTGCGATATTTCAAACTCTTTGGATAATTTTTCCATTTCTTCGAGCGTTAACTTACTTTGTATGGACTGCTGTAATTTTGTTGTACCCAAATGAGATTTTCTTAATTCTTCAAATGACTTTTCTATACTACTGTAATACCTGAATCTTTTTTTCTTTATCTTCGAAAGAACAAAAGACAAATCCTTAACAGCCTCAAAGAAATCTTTACCAATAAAAAATTTTTCAATACATCTGAAGAAGGTGGAAACGGGTATAACATGATTACCTTGGCTTCTGGCAGATATTCTTTTTAATTGTAGTTTTGTTATTTCAAAGCGATCGCCTTTTTTTTCTATCTCACTGATGATACTTAGCCTATCGAATCTATACTGTTCCAAAAAATTTTTTATGCTCTCGCCAAATGAATCATCACTTACACCCCCTTCTCCTGAACCAACATCTACAGGCAATACATTCTCACAAGATTGGCGATCACTAGTACGATTCTCAATAACGCACATTTTTAAAATTGTTGCACTCACAAACTCAGATTCAATATCACTAAGATTTTCATGCAACAAGGAAAAAATTTTTGTGCTGTTAAAAGCGATACCTTCAATAAATCTATTACACTGAATCATAATGTATTCACAAGCCCTTTTTAACATCTTCTCCCTTTCTGTTTTACCCAAGTGCTCTTTAGCCATACTTAATATGAATGCTAAGCGCTCCTCATCGTCAGCAGTAATCTCACCAACAGTAATCTCATCAACAATAATCTCATCAATAACAAGGGTAATAAGGTAATAATTACATTCTTTAAGAAATCCTTTTTTTGCATCAACTGAGAACTTTTCTAATTCTTTCCATTCTTGTCTTGATAAATGTTTAATAAAATCACTAAAAGCTTTATTTTCTGCTTTCTTCGTGTTTACTTTCTTTTTGAAAGAACTGATCATAAAACGAATATTAGATGGCCTTTCTCCCAGCAGCGAACAAAGTTCTTCATAATTTGCATAATTACTTAATTGAATATCAGCAGCCCTGTTTTTTCTATCTTTTCCGCAAAGGTCGTCAAGAACACTTAGATAATCAACAACCTCTCTGGAATTCATAAATTCGCCCCTGTTATAGCTGCCATAAACACTAAAAATCCCTTCGCAAATTTTAGCAATTAAGTTGAGTACTACTCTTTGACCAAATACTCTAGCTCTGCCCAAAATCCTTTCTAAGGAACTAGCGTCGACGGTAGATACAGCAAAATTTGCCACGTGATCAATATACCTTTCAAATATATCACTTTCAACTTCAGCATCGCAAATTTTACTCCACAGAAGATTACGAAAGGCAAGTACCTTATCAACAAGAGAATCATCCCAAAATTCAGCAAAAAAGAAAAGACGCAAAACCACCTTACGCTGTTCTCCTGAAAAATCCATCTTAAGGTTCAAAAATTCTGACGCGGCAGTGCCAGATTCAAAACGGGTACACCCATTTCTTTTGAAAAATCTCGAAAGCTCTATTTCTTCCTTTTCATCTAGAAAAAAAATTCTTGAAGCATTCTTGAGAAGAACTCGCGCATCTAATTTTTTTAAGCTTAAGGCACTTTCAACACTTTGCGATGTCCAGCTAGACTCTGGTAACGATTCAACCACATCACTATTGTTATCTGAACCTAAATTTGCAGATCCACTTTCGTCAAAATACAACCTCTGTTTCATAGGATCTTTGACATCACTGACTTTAGGAGATACTTGTTCTCCACGACTTACATCCAGTCCACGATTTTCTCTACCTGTAAAATTCTTCTTGGGAGACACACTGCTCTGCCCGATTGGTGGAGTACTTTCCTTACCTGAGCTCTTTGAATGAGACGTACCTCCTTGTTCGTTTTCTTGTAGGGTATTGTCAATCCTTTTAAGTGAAAATTCCCTTCCTCCTTCGGGTGTTACTATGTCATGTTGTAATAACTCTAAAGTCTCACTATGAAAACGTGAATAATGGTTGTCTTGACACAATATCACAACTTTCGTACTTTCACCCCACAACCTCTGATTCGGTACATAACCTTTAACCATTTCAGAATTAGGCTCAAATACTTGCTTGCATAATCGGTCTTCTGCCTTCATGTATATGTGGATCTCAGTGTTTGCCAAAGACGCTAAAAGACTGACTTCTTGCATGAAAACATGGTAATTTTGCTCTTCTATTTTTCGTAAATAAGACTTATAAAATGCACTATCAGCTAGGAGTGAATTTTCACCATGATCCGTTATTTCTTCTTGTAAACCCAAATCTTCCATTGCTTTTATTCCTTCATTTGCACCCTTAAATGCGTAAAAAACACCACAAAGGTATCCTCTCAGAGCTTTTGGCATATTTGGGTCTTGGAATGATTCAAACTTACTTAAGAATTTACTCCACTCTTCACGCATTTCTTGAGCTTTGTTGGCTCTATAACATCCATGGACTTCTTCACCAAATGCAGCGTGAAAAAAACAATTGCCATCACCTTTTGTTTCAAGAGCTTTTGCTCGAGCAATTGAGCAAGTTACCCCCTTGTCTTTAAGATTAGAATTTTTAGTACTTTTTACGAATGATGTGAGAACAATTGGTTGTTGTCCATCAGGCTTACCTTTATCATATTGAGCACATAACTCCCTTCGAAAGTTCTTTAATTCTGCTGATTCTGGTACACCTTCTTGCTGAGCATCATCGGAATTGAAACCCTCTTCATTTGTATAACCAACACCTTCATCAAAATCTTCAGATTCATCACAGGAATCATAATCATCCTCATCACCCAAACTACTTCCCGAAAAACTCTCAGCCAATACCACTTTTTGCATAAAATACCCTGCACTATTCCAAACTCACCTCATAATACTCAAGAACATCATTAAAGCAAGTATTCTTTACGAAAAGAATTATTATTTGATTGGCGTATATTTTTATATTCTTTATTATTAAATTAACAATAAAATCATTTTTACCTAATTAAAACCAACCAGCGTGAGAAGCGTTTGTTTTGGAATCGCTTAGTCTACCGCTTGTTCTGTGCGAACTTTTACTTATAATGATTTTACTATACCCTAAAACTAGCTATTTTAGCCTATTTTGCCACATTTATATACGAACTAATTCGCTTAGCTTTGTTGTAATAATTTTACGTTTTTGTTTTTGAAACACCCCTTTTACGTAAAAAACTCTCACAAATATACGTACTTTTTTTGTGTTTTGTGAAGAAAGTAAATAATTGAATTGCTGTTAACGCTAGTTACTGTAATATTCCTCCCAGAAACGCTCCTGAACAAATATTGCTTGTACCGTTGAAGACGAAAAGATTTATGGTTAATCTTATTAAATTGATAACTTATTTGACTAAATAATTGCATAGTGGTATACTAAGTTAATTAAGCTTGTAGTAAGTAAGAAATATGCCAGGTGTTATTGATAATCAAAATTCTATTAGCGATGATTTTGTAAATATTAGCAATACTTTAATAAAAGAGGTCTTAATTGAAAAGCTCGGACCAATTAAGAGTGAATTAGAAGCTCGAGATGAACATGATCTCGACGCGCTTTTGAATCAAGACATTTCTAGTTTAATTAAAATATGGAAGAATATAGAGCGTTCTGAGAATAGTGAGTTAAATGATGCTTCTGACCTTGCCGATCTGATAACAGGACAAATTGCAGAATTTGATAAAGAAAAATTACTAGAAATGTGTACTCTCAGTAAAATTGCCTATGGTGATGGGGACAGGAAATTAAAGAAAGATGAATATGAAACTAAAAGGCAGTTTGAAGAAGCAGGTTATCAAATAATAAAATTTTATGACAATGAACTCATTCAAGATAAATATTGCTCAGATAGTGATTATAAATTAGAACAACACAATGTCGGCTATGCTTTGACGGGTAGCAATTCATACAATCGAGATGTTGGTTATGTTTTTATTAAAGACAAGGAAGTAACTATAGCTTATCATGGTACTCGCGATTTGAATGATTTGAAGGAAGATCTTCGTACATCTTTGACTAAGTTATCATTTTTATCTGGAGATAATTATATCCACTCTGGTTTCTACTCTTTATTCAAACGCTCTTGGCCCAGCGTACACAAGATATTACAAGGGCATGCTAATGATAAAGGATTAGAAGGAATCAAAAGTTTAAAAATTAATGTTACAGGTCATAGCATGGGAGGTGCTCTTGCTACTATAGCTGCTTTATGTCTTGATAAAACAGAAGAAGCCAAAGAGGTTGTCCGGAAACAAGTAAAAGGCTATAATATCTGAAATTTTAGTACGGGGTAAAGATGAGAAAAAAGTATCCAACAGATCTAAGCGAAAGGGAATGGGCAAGAATAGAAAAACACTTCAGAGTATCATACAAGAAAGGAGGAAGGCCGCCAAAGTATAGCAAAAGAGAAATATTAGAAGCAATTTTCTATGTATTGCGTACAGGGTGTCAATGGCGGTATTTACCAAATGATTTTCCGCTATGGAAGACTGTGTATGAGCAGTTCAGGCAATGGAAGAAGCAGGGAATTTTTGAGAAAATGAATTATGAAATTACAAAATATAGTAGAAGAAAAA
>NZ_JAPQLN010000063.1:0-4397 GCF_028981745.1 Wolbachia endosymbiont of Drosophila tristis
CATACGCGTCAAGTTAAGAGATTGTAAGTAAATTCAGGGAAGTTAAGGTAGATACTCTAGTTTTTCTGTACTTGTCTTTTAATGAAAATCGAGACCAAGTTATGGTAAGCTTTTTAAGAAAAACTTTCAAACTATTAACTTTATTCTTTAGTGCTAAAAATAACTCTATAACCCGCTTTTTTAGCTCAATAAATGCCTTTGTTAAGCTAAGTTCTGTATTCTTTTTCACTTCTGTGCAACCAACTATGCCGTGAAATATAAGAATTGCGCACAATTTAGCATATAGTTCACATAATACTCTGCATGGCTTTCCTTTTAGCTTATCAAGTCTGATATGGCTTTTATACAATTTAAATAATAACTCAATTTGCCACCTTACTCTGTAAATCGTTAATACTTGCTCAGCACTAATTTTATTTTCTGGAACATTAGTTATAAATATTGACCAGTTCAACAATTTTTGATTTCTTTTAGAGGATGTATATCCCTGCGATCTTGCTAATCTATTAGCTTTCCTTCTTCTGGCCATAGACTGTTCTTCAGTTAGTTTCTGACATATAATTCTTACTCTAATTTTTGCTTCTTTTCCTAACAATACCTCGTTTTCTAAAAATAACTTATCCTCTAAACATTCTAATAACTCCATTTTTTGATTTGTTTCTACATCATATATGTTGGTATCGGATTTATAACGACTTATGAAATAAGCTCCTATTTCATTGATTTGTTTAAAAGAACTTGGCACAAAATAACCGAGATCAGATATTAGCAAATCATTGCTTAATATATTACTTAAATGTTTCCTATATCCCTGGTCTGATCTTACTCCCTCCGTTAAATTAAGTTGGTCTATTATCTGATTCATGTAGTCGAAAACTAATTGTAACTTTATTCCAGACTTAGTATTGCTTTCATAGCCACTGTAGCTAGTACCATAACCTTTATACATCTCTTCCATACTGTTAGGTAGAGTAATATAGCTACTGTCCAATAATTTAACACTATTAAATTGCTGTAAGATTTTGCAATCAACTTGCAAGATATTTTTGAAGAGAAGCACAGATTCATTATACATCCTTTTCATAAATTCCACTGCTTCTTCAGTAAATCTAAAATCCAAACCTTGTTTTGTTATATCTATCGAGTCCTCGTTTAGTAATTGACACATTGTTTCTACGCTACAATTATCAACCCCTATATTACCCAAGACCATGGCTTTTACGAACGATGAACCTTTTAGCTTTCTCTTTCTTTTTATAAACCTTGTTGTAATTGAGATTTTGTCTGCTTTTTCATTAAAAAATTCTTTGAGCTTTTTTGATAAGCTAGTTATTTTATTCATTGGTTCTCTCACTAAAAGTATTTCTGGGAGAACTTATACCTTATTATTCTATCTCTTTCATACCTTTATTTCCTTAACTTGACGCGTATGGATGTACGAACATTGTGATTTGGGCACACCAAGAAGAATGTCATCCAAGTAGCCCCTTTCTCGTCATCCCGCTACTTGTTAGCGGGATCTATGCTAAGAGATACCGCGAATGAATCGCGGCATGACGGTTCGCGGCGGTATAGCTATAGATAGTATTAGCTATTTAATAAAAAGATCGTAGCTAAACCAAGAAATATAAAAGCTGAGAGAATATCAGTTGTTGCCGATGTTAGGATTGAAGAAGAAACGGCAGGGTCAGACTTTAAGCGATGAAGCATTATAGGAATGAAAGTTCCGATGAACGTTGCAATAATTGACATCATAATCATGGAGACCACAAAAATCATCTCCACTTTGAAGTTGTGAAACCTTATTGCTAACACTACTAATGAAATAGTAGATAAGATCACCCCGTTTATAAGACCTATTAAAAATTCTTTCATCAGTATTCTTTTTGCATTTTGCTCAGTTAGATATTTTGTTGCGATTGCCCGGATGGTTAGCGTTACTGTTTGGGATCCTGCATTTCCGCTCATTGATGCAATTATCGGCATGATTATTGGCAGCACTATAAAACTTTTTATTACATCATCGAAAAAGCCAACTACTATGGAACACATTGTTGCAGCTAAGAGGTTAAACAGTAACCAAGGTAGCCTTTTAATTATAGTTTTATGTATAGGGGCATTTATATCGGCTTTAGAAGATACACCGCTTATTTTGAGTACATCCTCTTCTGTTTCTTGTTGAACAACTTTTATCACATCTTCAATTAAGATCACACCAATAATTTTACCATTCTTATTTACTACCGGAGCCGATAATAGAGAGTAATCTTTAAATATTCTTGCTACTTCCTCTTGGTCTATTCCAGTTTTAATGATTTTTATGTCATGATCCATTATCTCTTTTATTATTGTGTCTCCTGAGTGAGATATTACCTTATTTAAATTAACACTGCCTATAGGCTCTAATTTTGAGTTGATAATGAATATCTGGTGAAATTTTTCTGGTATTTTTTTATAGTTGCACACAAATTCTGTCAGTTGATTTATTGTCCAATAATATGGAGCTATAACCATATCTTTATGTATTAACCTTCCTGCACTTTCTTCTGGATATGATAGCAACTCCTCTACCGATTTCTGAGTTTTGCTGGGCAAATAGTAAAGTATATTTTCTACAGACTTTCTATCTAAATCTTTCACTATGGTTACTATATCTTCTACATCAAGGAGCATTAGTAACTTTGCTGTATTTTCTATTCCCAATGTTTCTATGATCTCTATTTGTAAATCTGGCACTACATGCACTAGGGCATCACTTAACAAATGTTGATCGAGGATATTAACTAATTTCTCCCTGTGATCACTGATCGAAGTAGATAAAAAATAAGCTAACTGAACACTGTCTATCGTTTTTACAATATTACGAACATTCTCTAGCTCCTCGTTATCAAGTGACTCTATTAAGTCATCAATAGCCTTTTTGTCTAAACCATAATGGGAACTTATTTCAATATTCATTACTTTGCCTTGTTTTTTAATAAATATACGCGCTTGATTTCCTTAAACATTAAAGTATAATGAAATTATTTAAATTAACTATCATATGGTTAAATTTCTATTTTGTTTACTGTTATTGTTATTGATAGTAAATATATTAAAATCTAAAGTATAATGAAAACTTATCCAGAAATTCTTGAACACTTTCAAAGCTTAAATAAAAGTATTTCTCTTATCAGGAGGTGTCTTTGACATAGAAAAATTAAAGTTGCGTCTTGAAGAGCTTGACTCCCAAGCGTCGAATGATGACCTATGGCAAGATAACCAAAAAGCACAAGAAGTTTTAAAAGAACGTTCTAAAATTAAGAATGACGTAGAGTCGTTTTTAAAGCTGGAAAGCGATTACAACGATGCCATCAGCTTAATGAAGTCTGCTATTGATGAAAATGATGAAGAATTTTTCTCTGAAGTTGAAAATGAATTAGCTAAGCTAGAGAAATTAATCAAGTATAAAGAAACAGAGTCCTTATTTACTGGTGAAGCAGATAATAATAACTGCTTTTTAGAAATCCACTCAGGAGCTGGCGGAACCGAGAGCAATGATTGGGCTGAAATGCTGATGCGCATGTATATAAGGTGGGCAGAAATTTATCACAACTTTAAAGTTGAAGTTGTAGAAAAATTAGAAGGAGAGTCAGTTGGTATAAAGTCTGCAATGATAAAAATCGTTGGAGAAAAAGCTTATGGGTGGGTAAAAAGTGAAAGTGGAATTCACAGGCTGGTTAGAATATCGCCATTTGATGCAAATGGTAAACGTCATACCAGTTTTGCAAGTGTAGGAGTAACTCCAGTGATAGAAGATTCAATTGATATTGCTGTGGATGAAAAGGATCTAAAGATCGACACCTATCGTGCTTCCGGAGCAGGCGGTCAGCATGTGAACAAGACTGAAAGTGCGGTACGCATTACGCATATTCCAACTGGTGTTGTAGTTCAATGCCAAAATGGTCGTTCTCAACACAGAAATAAAGATGAGGCGTTAAAATTACTTAAAGGACGTTTATACCAAATTGAACTGGAAAAAAAAGAACAGAAAATGGCTGAAGAATATGGTAAAAAATGCGATATAGGCTGGGGCAATCAGATCAGATCGTACGTTATGCATCCATATCAAATGGTGAAGGATTTAAGAACCGGACATGAAGTGGGCAATATAAATTCTGTTTTTGATGGTAATATAGATTGTTTCATAGTTAGTGTGCTTACTAAGCAAAATTAGGTAGGGTTGACTTTCTTGCCATAATATATGATAATTAAAATATTGTTAAAGTAGGAGTAAAGTTATGGCGATTAAATATGATCAGTGGAAAAGTGACCTTACCCAGAAAAAGTGGAGAGAAAGTGTGGAATGTTTTTTACAAAAAGAATGATGCATCAAATTGTTCTGGAATGCAATAGTT
>NZ_JAPQLN010000064.1:0-7652 GCF_028981745.1 Wolbachia endosymbiont of Drosophila tristis
CCATACGCGTCAAGTTAAGGAAATAAAGGTATGAAAGAGATAGAATAATAAGGTATAAGTTCTCCCAGAAATACTTTTAGTGAGAGAACCAATGAATAAAATAACTAGCTTATCAAAAAAGCTCAAAGAATTTTTTAATGAAAAAGCAGACAAAATCTCAATTACAACAAGGTTTATAAAAAGAAAGAGAAAGCTAAAAGGTTCATCGTTCGTAAAAGCCATGGTCTTGGGTAATATAGGGGTTGATAATTGTAGCGTAGAAACAATGTGTCAATTACTAAACGAGGACTCGATAGATATAACAAAACAAGGTTTGGATTTTAGATTTACTGAAGAAGCAGTGGAATTTATGAAAAGGATGTATAATGAATCTGTGCTTCTCTTCAAAAATATCTTGCAAGTTGATTGCAAAATCTTACAGCAATTTAATAGTGTTAAATTATTGGACAGTAGCTATATTACTCTACCTAACAGTATGGAAGAGATGTATAAAGGTTATGGTACTAGCTACAGTGGCTATGAAAGCAATACTAAGTCTGGAATAAAGTTACAATTAGTTTTCGACTACATGAATCAGATAATAGACCAACTTAATTTAACGGAGGGAGTAAGATCAGACCAGGGATATAGGAAACATTTAAGTAATATATTAAGCAATGATTTGCTAATATCTGATCTCGGTTATTTTGTGCCAAGTTCTTTTAAACAAATCAATGAAATAGGAGCTTATTTCATAAGTCGTTATAAATCCGATACCAACATATATGATGTAGAAACAAATCAAAAAATGGAGTTATTAGAATGTTTAGAGGATAAGTTATTTTTAGAAAACGAGGTATTGTTAGGAAAAGAAGCAAAAATTAGAGTAAGAATTATATGTCAGAAACTAACTGAAGAACAGTCTATGGCCAGAAGAAGGAAAGCTAATAGATTAGCAAGATCGCAGGGATATACATCCTCTAAAAGAAATCAAAAATTGTTGAACTGGTCAATATTTATAACTAATGTTCCAGAAAATAAAATTAGTGCTGAGCAAGTATTAACGATTTACAGAGTAAGGTGGCAAATTGAGTTATTATTTAAATTGTATAAAAGCCATATCAGACTTGATAAGCTAAAAGGAAAGCCATGCAGAGTATTATGTGAACTATATGCTAAATTGTGCGCAATTCTTATATTTCACGGCATAGTTGGTTGCACAGAAGTGAAAAAGAATACAGAACTTAGCTTAACAAAGGCATTTATTGAGCTAAAAAAGCGGGTTATAGAGTTATTTTTAGCACTAAAGAATAAAGTTAATAGTTTGAAAGTTTTTCTTAAAAAGCTTACCATAACTTGGTCTCGATTTTCATTAAAAGACAAGTACAGAAAAACTAGAGTATCTACCTTAACTTCCCTGAATTTACTTACAATCTCTTAACTTGACGCGTATGGTTGGCTAGACTTTGCCTAAGTTGGATTTTCACCAACTGTATTCTAAACGCTTACTTGGCGCACTCATAACAAAAATGCCTGAAAAACGTTAATAATTATATACTATTATTAATAATTATTCAACCATATTTTAAGCTTACAATTTTGAGCTTAACTGACGCTTATGGATAGGGGCAACTCTATCACCCTGTGTTATGTTTATTTTCTAACGGACGCTGATTTTTGTATCGTAATTTCTTGCTATAAATTGGTTATATAAGAGCTGGCTTCTAAAATTTTATAACCCTAATTTGAATTAACAGACAGTAGAATCGAAAGATTATTACAAGGAGAAATCTACACAGATCGACCCTTTTGTGAATCTGCGTTTCTGCTTTCTTCAACTTGTTTTGCAAAAGATGTTTCCGGGTTCTGAAGTGGCTTAGCAATTTCACGCACAACGGCAATAACTGCTGTTAAAAACGTTTTTAACAATGCACCTAAAGCTCCACCAACTGCTTCCCTGCCATATATATGAGCTTGCTTTTCGTTACCGTCAGCAGTTTCCCCTGCCCTCCTTCTTGGATCCATCCTATGAGCAATCACCGAAAACAACACTCCCCTGATTGAAGACTTCACTTTTTCCTTTGCTTCGTGGACATCCCCATCTTTTGCTGTTTCATGTCCATGACTTAAGTGTTTAGCGTTCATTAGCTCCTTTTGTTGCTGGGCAAACATGCTACTTAATACTTCTTCTATCACTTGCTTTCTTCTCTTCTCTCTAACTCTTTTCATAGATTCTGATTTATCGCGAGTGTGTTTGGTAGTTTCAAATTCTGCATCAATATCTTCGGACGCAGCCTGACTATATAAAGTCTCTATGAGCCTGTCTATGCTTCGCTTTATTTGCATAGTCCTTTCGTAACTATCCGAATTATCAATTCCTTCGTCGATCTGATTTAGAATATCCTCAAAAACTTTCAAATAGTCTTGAATATACTGTATTATGTATTGCTTATCTTCCTCTTTGTGTTGTTCTTCTTGATTTTGCTGATTTTCATTTTCTAAACTTCTCTCTCTTTTATCATCGTTATTTTCTTCAATATTATCACCGTCTTCCTCGAAAAGGTTTTCGTCATTCATGATTTTTTTTAATTTAGTTAAAATTCTCACCAGTTATTATTGTATATGAAAAAATTAAATTAACATTAATGAAAAGCGTTTACAACTTCAGCACTATTTAAAACTACAGTAAAGCTGTCAAAAGTAACAGGATCATAATACCTCTCATACAATTCAACTGAACACCTAAGCCTTATCTTTTCCTTAGCATTAAAACTAATTTCATAATCATTATTAGAGTTTAGCATAGCAGAATTACGTAATAATTCATCAGCTAATACAGAGTCTAAAATTCCATTAATTTTTATCGTAATGTGTCTGCTTCCAGCACAATCGAGCACTTTCCTCCAGCCAAAAGAAGAAATATCTTTCACCTCTTCTCTGTTATTACGCAAAGTAAACCTTAGGTTTCTTATATTATTTAACACAATCAAATTATTGTCATGATCTTTAATTTTTAGCTGTAATTTGCTCATTATCACCTCCTTTTATTAAAACATCAAAATTAATTGTTGAATGTAAAATTTCATCGTGCTGATCCATAGCACAATTACTTTCTAAAATGGCCTCATTATTAAAACCTTCAATGCTCTTAAGTATCAAGTTAATATGCCTTATAATGGCAAACATACTGTCTATATGATAAGTATATATGTCGCATGAAAATCTTGCCTTTGTAGCAAAATTGGACAGCATATGCAGGTTATTATAATTCACTACACACAATCTCAGGTAAGGAATGGTGACCTGTTTAGGTAAGTAGTCATAAATGTTAGTAACATATTTCCTTAAATCAGAGTTTGCTTTTAGTGCTTCATAAATGCTACTGTACAACTCGTTTATAGCTTGAATTTTTTTCATAATTAACCCTCGAAAGATATATAGAAACTCGTCATCCCGCTGCTTGTTAGCGGGATCTATGTTAAGAGATACCGCGAATGAATCGCGGTATGACGATAAGGTTTATACCTCGTCATCCCGCTACTTATTAGCGGGATCTATCCGTGACGGTATGACGTAGGACTGCTGTCATTCCGCTACGTGTTAGCGGCTGAGATACCGCGGCGGTATGACGATAAGGTTTATACCTCGTCATCCCGCTGCTTGTTAGCGAGATCTATCCGTAACGGTATGACGTAGTAGCCCAGTTTGAATGACCAGAAAGAGCTACAAAACAACCTTTGGTTCGCGAAATGGAGAATATACCTTCTTCACTTCAGATAAATGGCTACTTACCTCCGATTCACGATTTTTGTAAAGAGCAGAAACATGCCGCATAATACCTAGTTTTATCTGCTCAGGAACATTGTCATAACCAGCTTCGTATACAACATCAACTCTTATTGCATTCAAACAATTGAAAAACTCAACATAGCCCCCTACATCACTAAAATAATACTTAAGTGTACTCTTCTCTTGATTTTTAGACATCATTGCAGTAGCCAATACTATCTTACTCACAGGGCCATAGCTTAAATAGATCCTACGAGGTACATAATCTTCATATGAAACTTGCCATGTTTGTTTCACCAGTGACTTTTCCATATGCCATTCAGCGTAATCAGTTGCCATAAAAATTAGATCTGAAATCAACTTATCATCCTGGTCGTTCTCAATGCGTAAAAAAGATTTAACCTCTTCTAAAGTAACTGGAAAAGATTCAGGCTTAGATTTACGTTGCACAGATATTCTTGGTGAAGTAGATCTTATTGACATAATAACCCTCCTTTTTGATATAGCTAGAATAAGTAAGGTTTACCTCGTGACAGCGTGGGGCAAATCTTACTTACTTTAGCTATGCAGCTTGCATGCAACATTAAGTTAAATTGGCGCAGTAACAACTCTGAGTGCTTTATCGTATGAATACATTAAGAAGAGAACGTATTAAAGCTGTTTCTCCTTTTTTGTTGATAAAATTTGAACTTATAGCATATTCAACTAGGCTGGATTTTAGTAGATTGACATTTTGAGAATGAATATTATTGAAGGTGGAGTTTAACTCTTTAGCAAGCAGACTGCGAAATTTTTGCACACTGTCATATGCGATATTTTCAAGTTCATGTGCAAATTTATCTTGAGCTATAGTTGTTATATCTTCAATTTCCTTATTAAACTCCTCTAGCTTTTTTTCGTTATTTTTAAAATTTTTCGTAAAAGTTTTCATATCAATTAAACTCAACTATTATTATGATTATAATGACAATGAAAAACTACCGAAGTAAAAAATTCACACTACTGTGTAACTTACAAATACTTTTTACTACATTCCAGCGTCACGCGCTGGAATCTATAGCAAGTGTACAAATTAAATTTTACAAACACCGTTGTGCTGAATCTTGAATATTCACTTCTTTCAATTCAGTGGTAGGTTTTGGTTCAGCGATGGGTTTTGATATTGTGTATGTAATGCCACCAGCTATCAGTGCAGATACCACAGAAGCTGCAACTATTAATAGAGCAGACAATCCGGAAGCAATACTAAGAGCAGCACCTACTGCTAACATAGCTGCAAGGCTCTCATAGGCAACTTTTGGGGAAAATTGTCTTTTTCCTACTTTTTCTAGTGACACTTCATTTGTTTTAGTTTTGCCCAGTTCACCATCAAGTGGTGTGTTTTCATTCTCCAGACTTCTTATTTTTTGTGTTAGTGATTCATTCTCTTTATTGAATTCTTTCAACTTAGTCTCATGTCCAACTATGCAACTTTTTGATTCTGCTAGTTCCTTTTGCGCTTTTTCTAACAACACTTTTGTTTTAGAATGCTTATTTTCGTTTTCTTCTAATTCGCTATTAAGTGTTGTATTTTTACTTTCTAGATCTTGTATTTTTTGTTCTAGTGATTCATTCTCTTCATTGAGTTTCTCCAGTACTTCCAATTTAGTCTCATGTTCAGTGACACAATTTCTCAATTCTGTTAGTTCCTTTTGCGCTTTTTCTAATGGTACTTCGTTTTTTTTAGTTTTTGTTTTTTCTAATTCACCCTTAAGTGTTGTGTTTTCATTTTTTAGATTTTTTATTTCTTGTCTTAGTGATTCATTCTCTTCATTGAGTTTCTCCAGTGTGTCCAGCCTAGCTCCATGTCCAGTGATATAACTTTTCAATTCTGTTAGTTCCTTTTGCGCTTTTTCTAATGGTACTTCGTCTGTTTTAGTTTTTGTTTTTTCTAATTCACTATTAAGCGTTGTGTTTTTACTTTCTAGATCTTGTATTTTTTGTTTTAGCAATTCATTCTTTTTCTGCTCATCCTTTAGCTGAGTACGTAATTCTTTTAACTTAGCTTTACGTTTTTCAACCTTTTCTGCTTTTTCTGGAGTTTCCGTTGCGTTGTGTGTTTTGGAATGAGAAAAGGTACTAGGTACAACCTCAGATGGCTGATCACACATACTGTTTAGTCTATCTATTAGGTCTTCATCCTTTATCAATGAGCGATCTGCTCCATGCTTTATCAAAAGCTTTGCTAATTTTTTATTGTCATTTGCAAGAGCATAATATAAGGGAGTATGCTCAACTTTATCTTGTGCATTAACATTTGCTCCACCTTCTACTAGATATTCTGCAATCTCTACACAACCATATGCAGCAGCATAATGTAAAGGGGTCAGTCCATCTTTATCCTGTACATCAACTTTTGCTCCACATTTTACCAAAAGTTCCACTGATTCTTTATTGTTATCTGCAATAGCCCAATGTAAATGGGTCACGCCATCTTTATCTTGTGCATTAATATCTTCTCCATTTTCTAATATAGATTGGCCTAAAGCTTCAGATTCATCTGCATCAAAATATATTCCACTATCGCCACTATTACTTTTATTTAAAAAGGTCTGTTCCCCATTATATGTAGTATACTGCTCTGGATGTTGACTGTGCAAGTCATTATGTTCTATGCGCTTCTGATTATTGGCAAGTCTTTGTTCTGCCTCTTGCAACTTTTGCGCCATAGCATCTCTTTCTCTTATAGCCTGTTCTTTTTCTAATGTATCATCTACTTTGTCTGTATTGTTTTCATTAACGATTGAGTTTGAAGAAGTCTGTTCATCCTCATCTTGTACATAGACTTTTTTGTTGTTTGGTGTAATTCTACTATTCTCTTCCTGATGTTTTGCACCCCATGCTTGTACTGCAGCAGTTACGTTATTTCCGTTCAAAGCTAAATTTCCTGGAGTTTTATTATTAGGCTGCAGTAAAGTGCCTTGTCTATAAGGTTGTCTTCTCGTAGCTCTTGTCTCAGCATAACGTTGTTCTCCTTCCTCTAACATTTTTATTATAGCCTTTTTACCTTCTACATCGCCGACAATATCCCTTGGAGTTCGGCCTTGACTATCTTTTAGTAAAGGATTTGCGTCATTATTCAATAAAAGCTGAACTATCTCTTGATGACCATGCAAAGCAGCAATGTGCAAAGCAGTTAGCTTAGACTTAGCTTCATCAAGTTCATATATTGGTTCATTAACTTTTGCTTCCTTTGCTAGTAGGAGTTTTACTATTGGTACACTGTTACATTCCACAGCAAGATGTACCAACATATAATTTACAATTTTGTCTGAATCTAATATACTGAACATCTTATCTATCTTCAAATTGTTATAAGTGCTATATACTATTGAGTCTGCATCTTTTAGCTTATTCCCTATTCTTTCAAGTAAATTATTCTCATTTAAACCTTCACTCTTGCTTACCTCATTTATTATTTCAAAAAACTTTTTCTTTTCCATTGTCGTAACCTTTCCTCTCAATTTATTTATTATTGCTGAACCATCTCACAAAAAAGTTAAGTTTGTCGAAATTCCATGTTTGATCTAAAAATTAGTCATAAACATTTTCTATGCAAGTAGCTGACACTGGTTCATTCTATAATGGTGTCACAGCAGTCCTACATCATGCCACCGCGAACCGTCATACCACGATTCATTCGCGGTATCTCATCCGCTAACTGTTCTCCCTCATCATACCGTCACGGTATCTCCAGATCCCGCTAACAAGTAGCGGGATGACGAGTTACTATACCACCGCGAACCGTTATACCGCGATTCATTCGCGGTATCTCATCCGCTAACTGTTCTCCCTCATCATACCGTCACGGTATCTCCAGATCCCGCTAACAAGTAGCGGGATGA
>NZ_JAPQLN010000065.1:0-3531 GCF_028981745.1 Wolbachia endosymbiont of Drosophila tristis
CCATACGCGTCAAGTTAAGGAAATAAAGGTATGAAAGAGATAGAATAATAAGGTATAAGTTCTCCCAGAAATACTTTTAGTGAGAGAACCAATGAATAAAATAACTAGCTTATCAAAAAAGCTCAAAGAATTTTTTAATGAAAAAGCAGACAAAATCTCAATTACAACAAGGTTTATAAAAAGAAAGAGAAAGCTAAAAGGTTCATCGTTCGTAAAAGCCATGGTCTTGGGTAATATAGGGGTTGATAATTGTAGCGTAGAAACAATGTGTCAATTACTAAACGAGGACTCGATAGATATAACAAAACAAGGTTTGGATTTTAGATTTACTGAAGAAGCAGTGGAATTTATGAAAAGGATGTATAATGAATCTGTGCTTCTCTTCAAAAATATCTTGCAAGTTGATTGCAAAATCTTACAGCAATTTAATAGTGTTAAATTATTGGACAGTAGCTATATTACTCTACCTAACAGTATGGAAGAGATGTATAAAGGTTATGGTACTAGCTACAGTGGCTATGAAAGCAATACTAAGTCTGGAATAAAGTTACAATTAGTTTTCGACTACATGAATCAGATAATAGACCAACTTAATTTAACGGAGGGAGTAAGATCAGACCAGGGATATAGGAAACATTTAAGTAATATATTAAGCAATGATTTGCTAATATCTGATCTCGGTTATTTTGTGCCAAGTTCTTTTAAACAAATCAATGAAATAGGAGCTTATTTCATAAGTCGTTATAAATCCGATACCAACATATATGATGTAGAAACAAATCAAAAAATGGAGTTATTAGAATGTTTAGAGGATAAGTTATTTTTAGAAAACGAGGTATTGTTAGGAAAAGAAGCAAAAATTAGAGTAAGAATTATATGTCAGAAACTAACTGAAGAACAGTCTATGGCCAGAAGAAGGAAAGCTAATAGATTAGCAAGATCGCAGGGATATACATCCTCTAAAAGAAATCAAAAATTGTTGAACTGGTCAATATTTATAACTAATGTTCCAGAAAATAAAATTAGTGCTGAGCAAGTATTAACGATTTACAGAGTAAGGTGGCAAATTGAGTTATTATTTAAATTGTATAAAAGCCATATCAGACTTGATAAGCTAAAAGGAAAGCCATGCAGAGTATTATGTGAACTATATGCTAAATTGTGCGCAATTCTTATATTTCACGGCATAGTTGGTTGCACAGAAGTGAAAAAGAATACAGAACTTAGCTTAACAAAGGCATTTATTGAGCTAAAAAAGCGGGTTATAGAGTTATTTTTAGCACTAAAGAATAAAGTTAATAGTTTGAAAGTTTTTCTTAAAAAGCTTACCATAACTTGGTCTCGATTTTCATTAAAAGACAAGTACAGAAAAACTAGAGTATCTACCTTAACTTCCCTGAATTTACTTACAATCTCTTAACTTGACGCGTATGCTTTTTTGAACATTCCCTGTTAAGATGCCTAATCTACTTTCAGCTCCTCAGTATGTAAACTGCGTGGTAAAGACTCTAATTCCTTTGCAGCACTTAAACTTTTATTTTTTGCATGTATACCAAGCTTATTGAATTCTCGAGCAGCAGGAAACACCCTTGCTTCAAGAGAGCCAGCAGTTTTATTATAATGATCAACAGCACTTTTTAAGCTCCTGCGCAAATTATCAAAGTTTTCACCCATTGTGCAAATGCGCTCATATAAAATATGACCTAGTTCACTGATTTTCTTTGCGTTTTCAGCTATCATCTCTTGCTTCCATCCATACGCTATTGCTCTCAGCAACGCAATTAGAGTGATCGGTGTTGCAATGATCACTTTTTTTTCCACTCCAATCTCTATCAAAGCAGGCTCATATTCCAGTGCTGCGCTAAAAACCCCCTCCCCTGTTAAGAAAAGCACCACAAGTTCTGGCGTATTTTCAAATTGATTCCAATACTCTTTTTTACCCAAATCATTTATGTGTTTTTTTATTGCCAGGGAATGATTCTTTAATTTCTCCTTTTGTATTTGCAAATCATTTTGTGATATAGCATCCATGTAAGAATCAAGCGGCACTTTAGCATCTATTATTATTTGCTTTCCAGATGGCATTTTGATTATTAAATCAGGACGCAATAAATTATCCTCGTTTTTATCAACCACTGACGGCTGAGTAAAAAAATCGCAATATTCAATCATTCCCGCCATTTCTACCACCCTTTTGAGTTGCATTTCACCCCACTTTCCTCTGATGTGAGGCTTTCTCAAGGCATTAGCAAGGCTGGAAGTTTGGTTCATCAGCGCTCCAATTTGCTCCTTTAAACCTTCATAGGCCCCTACCCTCTCTTTTTCCAGCTCGCGTATTTCATTATCAAATTTTTCTAATTTTTCTTTTATTGGAGTTACAACTTCGTTGATCGTTGCTTGTCTTTTTTTGAAATCGCTTTCCGTTTCTTTTAATTTACTATCGATTACTTCCTTTGCTAAGTTCAGAAAATTATTGTTATTTGTCTGCAAAGCATCAAGAGAGAGCGCTTTAAAAGTGTTTGTTAATCTCTCCTCTGCTTTTGTTAGTAATTCTATTTCCTTTTTCTTTTCCTCACGTTCTTTTTGCAGAGTTACTTCAAGTTCTGCTTTTTTGACCCTTAAATCAACTATTTCTTCATTCTTCGTAAGCAAAGTTTGCTTTGTTTCTTGAAGTTCTTGCTCTAATTTACATAAATTACCCTCAAGGTTTACTTTCTTTTCGCTCAGTTTTTTTACGATAATGTAGAAAAATAGTAATAGAGAGACAACCAGAGCTATAGAATTGAAAAGCATCAGAATAAAAAAGCTGTATTTACAATTCTATATGATTTTTGTGTGTATAAGAAAGAAAAAAGGAGCACCTAAAGAGGTGACCTTACCCAGAAAAAGTAGAGAGAAAGTTAAGACGTTTTTATCATGAGAATAAATTGTGCAGGAATGCAATAGTTAATAGTAGAATGTCTACGTTATTTGTTATAAAAGATTTCTATGTATTCAAATATGGTAGTTCTGGTTTGTTGAGCGAGAAGTATCAATAAGCAGCTCCCTTTTAAGTGAACTTTTCTGCAACAGAGTTATCGTAACAACAGCCCTTATGGCTCATGCTGGAAATGATGTTTTTTGTATTCAATAGAAATTGGTAATTTTGAGAGGTATACTGTGACCCTTGATCGCTATGTAACAGCAGATTTTTATCGGGTTTGCGTTTATCAACGGCCATCAATAAAGAATCTATAACTAATTATCATGTTACTCATTAACCACCATGCGTGAATATAGGTCAATTATTGCCGCCAACAACCTTCTTTAGTTTTTATGTAGGTAATCCCAAACTTTATTTGGCTGATCAGTAGTAAAATTTTGATCCAATGTGTTCGGAGCCACAACTCGGTTGCTTATTTGCTGTTTTTTATTTTTGAACCTTCGTCTAAACTTGGCTTTAATGCCATTTTCTTGCATAACACTTTGTACTGTTTTAATTTTTGCCTAAAGCTTTTAATTCAGCGTGAATTTTAGGGGCTCCATATCTGC
>NZ_JAPQLN010000066.1:0-9544 GCF_028981745.1 Wolbachia endosymbiont of Drosophila tristis
AAAAAACGCCAACTTAAAAAATGGATAGTGAATAACTAGCTACCCTAGGGTTTCTTTTGCCTTTTTTTCTGTTTAGTAAATTTCTTAATGTTTGTAATTTAGATTAGTTGCGGCTTAAAAGCAACTGAATCGCGGTTATTAAACGTTTAGAATAAAAAAACGCCATACTTGAAAGTATAATGTAAGTAATTAGCCAACCACGGGGCTTCTTTTGCCTTTTTTTTCGTTTGGCAAATTTTTTAACATTTATAGCTAAACGACAACCGTCATCCCGCTACTTGTGAGCGGCTGAGATACCGTGGCGGTATGACGGTTCGCGGTGGCATGACGTAGAATTTTATACTCACCAACTCAGTATTCCAACCTGGATTGTATCTTATCGGTAAAAAAGAAGAGCTATTTTAGGAAGTTTTTATAGGACTAAAACCAAAGAAAACTTGCATATAAGTTTATCAAGATGTAAAATTAAAGTTATTTTAAAAGAATAGGTTAATTATGAATCTTGTAACAAAATCTGCTATCGATTTTACTGCTTCATCTGTTCTCTCTGACGGAGAAATTGTTGATGATTTCTGTCTGAGTAAGCGCATAAAAAATAAGTATGCTGTCCTTTTTTTCTATCCACTTGATTTTACTTTTGTTTGCCCAACTGAATTGATATCGCTCAATAATAGAATAAATGAGTTTGCAAAGCGTGGTGTTGAAGTGATAGGAATAAGTGTAGATTCAAAATTTTCACATTATAAATGGCGAAACACTCCAGTTAATGATGGTGGTATTGGAGAGATTAGCTACACTTTAGTGTCTGATATCAAAAAGTCTATATCAAGAGACTATGGGGTCTTATATGATGACTCAATTGCGCTGAGAGCAACTTTCGTTATTGATGATAAATTTATTGTACGTCATCAATCGATAAATGATTTGCCTTTAGGGCGTAATATCGATGAATTCGTTAGAATCGTTGATGCAATTAAACATAATGAGGAGCATGGTGAAGTATGTCCAGCAGGGTGGAAGAAAGGTAAGCCAGCAATGCAGGCAAGCGATGAAGGAGTAGCTGATTATCTAAACTCATACAGTGAAGAATTATAAATTTAGTACAAAAGTTCTTATTATTGGATCTGGGGCAGCGGGTTATGCTGCCGCTATATATGCAGCACGTGCAAACTTAGAGCCAATTGTAGTAACGGGAATGCAGCCTGGTGGTCAGCTTACAATTACTACAGATGTTGAAAACTATCCTGGTTTTGTTTCAATACAGGGTCCAGAACTAATGGAGCAAATGAGGTTTCATGCAGAAAAGGTTGGAGCAAAAATAATAGATGATGAGATAAAAAGCGTTGAACAACTTGAGGACTTTAATGAGTATAGATTTAGATCTTCTGGTAATATCAATGACTACTATTCAGATGCAATTATCATTGCATCTGGTGCGCAAGCGAAGTGGCTTGGTTTAGAAAGTGAAAAGAAATTTCAGGGTTATGGGGTTTCAGCTTGTGCGACTTGCGATGGTGCATTTTTTAGGAATAAAGTTGTAGCTGTGATTGGTGGTGGAAACACTGCTGTTGAAGAAGCAATATTTTTAACTCGATTTGCCAAAGAAGTGATATTAATACACAGGCGTGATAAATTAAGAGCGGAAAAAGTAATGCAAGATAGGCTCTTTAAAAATGATAAAATAAAAGTAATGTGGAACCATACCGTAGAGCAGATTCTTGGAGAAGAAAATCCAAAAAGGGTTGCTGGTATTGCGATTAAATCAGCAGAGATCGATAAAACCCAAGAATTAAAAGTGGATGGAGTGTTCATTGCAATCGGGCATGCACCAAATACGGGTATTTTTAAAGGCTTTGTTGAAATGGATGAGCAGGGTTACATCATTACAAAACCTGGAACAACTTTAACTAGTAGGGCAGGAGTGTTTGCTGCAGGTGATGTTCAAGATAAGGTATATCGTCAGGCAGTAGTTGCAGCAGGAACAGGATGCATGGCTGCGCTTGATGCAGAAAAGTTTTTAGAGTCGTAGTTAATTCTAGGATTTTGAATAAATCGCTTGCAATTTTCCTTTTCTTTTTCATAATTATATTAGTAAATTATTAGGTAGGTTTAATATGCTTTATGGAGGGGAGGGGATGGGATAAATACTAATGGTTATAGATATAATCAGACAACTTCAAGATAGCTCGATGAACCAACACAAAAGTTATTTAAGGCTATTGATAACGAAAACCCGGAAGCTTTTAAACAAGCTCTGAAAGAAGGTGCGGATGTTAATGCGTTTGATAAGGAGGGCATGACACCTTTGGTGTCTATTGTCAATGTCTGCGCTGTCAGCGGTGATGGACAGGCTACGTTAGAGAAAATGGCTAAATTGCTTATACAAAACAGAAGTATCAATATTAATGCTCAGAGTAAGCAATCTGTGTCTACAACACGGACGAGATATGATCCTAGTACACAAAGTGAAATATCAGAATTTATAACAACATCTAATATGCGCAAAGACACAGCTTTACATATTGCTTGTCAAGTTGGGGCTAAAGATGTGGTAAAAATATTGCTCACGCACCCAGATATAAAAACTGATATCAAAAATTATGAATATAAAAGCCCTGAAGATTGTATTGCAAGAGGATTTGAGCGCGTAATAAAATTAGAATTTAAAAAAGCACAAAAAGCAAACGAGTTGTTAGGTGCTCTTTCTAGCAGAAACATTTACCAAGCGAAAAGACCATTAAATCAAGAGTTTAACCCTAATTGCTGGAAAAGAAGCCGAAATGAAGAAATAGAAACGCCGCTTAGCTTAATTATTCAATCATGTTTACAAGGAATAACATCAGATAACAAAGAAGTATTGACAAAACTTTTAAAACATAAAGAGCTAGATTTTAGTTAAATAAAGCCAATACAAGCTATAGAGCAAAATTCGTGGGTGAAGCAAATAATTGAACAAGCCATTACAGAGCGATTAACCGCTACTATTAATAAAAAAGATTTAGATGATGTAAAAAAATTAGTAGAAGATAATTGCTTCATGAGTCATGCAATTGTTACTGCTGCATTGAGGGGTGTTAATAATCCAATCGAATCTATTACAAATTACCTAAATGAAAAATTTCCTGCAAATACATTACAACCTTTGGCAAGTACGAATGATATACCGGTAGGTTCTGAGCAAGTTATACAAGAACTTAAAGGTGAACTTGAAAGAACGAAAGCTCAACTCATAGAAAAAGAACGAGAGCTGGATAGGGTCGTACGCGAAAGAACGAGAGGCATTAACAAAATTTCACAGTTAGAAGAAGATTTAAGGCAGGAAAAATCGGCTCAAAAAACAAAAATCAATGATCTAAATAGTGAAGTAACTCGACTTAATAGAATTGTGTATGGAAGAGCAAGCGACACTGTCGAAATTTCACGATTAAAAAGAGATTTGAAACAAGTAAGGGAAGAAAGAGATAGGCTTTCATCAGAAAATAGACTGCTCCGTAGTAATAAAAACGAAAAATCCTCGCAAGCAATTTCTTCTGGTAGAAAACTGAGCAACTACGCTTCTGCATGTTTTATATTGCTTGGAGTATATACTGTTGTTGCATGTTTAGTAATAGAAGATTATCCAGGGATAATAAGTGCTTTCTTTACAGCAGTTGCACTGGCTTTTTTTTATTAGGATGTTGTAGTTTATATAAAGCAAACACAATACTTAGTGATGTTGAAAGCACTCAGCTTGGTGGTTTAGAACGAAGTTAAAGTTTTGATTTCTTCTCCAGGCCCTGCTGAAAATTTTTGTACATGTTAAAAACATCTTGATAATTGAGGTGAGTGTAAATTTGAGTAGTTTCCAGGCTTGAGTGACCAAGCAGTTGTTGTATTGATCTTATGTCAATATCTTCCTGAAGCAAATGAGTAGCAAAACTATGGCGAAATGCATGTGGAGATAAAATTTCTGGTAAATTTAACATTCTCCTTATTTTTTGCAAACGATTGGCCACATAAGTTCTTCCCAATTTTTTTCCTCTTACTCCCAAAAAAAGATATTGTGTTTCATTATTAGTGCCAAGATAAGGACAGGCTTTTACATATTCTTGTATACACTTTTTTACTACCGGAAGAATGAATACCTGCCTTTGTTTATCTCCCTTACCTGTTACTATTAAACTTTCATTGTTAATATCACTAACCCTAAGGTTCAACGCTTCGCTGATTCTTAAGCCTGTACTATATAGCAGGACGATAATCGCAATTTCTCTTTTTACCACCCAAGATTCGCCCAGATCGGATAGTTTCATTTCTTTCAATAAAGTTTTTATATCAGGTATTGATAATGCTTTGGGCAAAGTTCTTCTCTGAATTGGCCTTGATAAGGAAAATACAGCTTCATTGTCTATATTGTGGTTATTTTTTATGTACTTGAAGAAATTTCTGATTACTGAGAGTGCTCGAGTGTTGGATCTTGCGTTTACACCTCTTGCGTAACGAGAGGTAAGCCAACTTCTTAACTCAGGTACGCTCAATTTTTCCAAAGTGCCGACATTTACTTCTCCACCAATGTGAGTATTTAGGAAACTTATAAGATCCTTCAAGTCCCTCATGTATGACTCTAAAGTGTTTGGTGAATAAGATCTGTTGCACCTCAGCCACTCATACCATTTTTCAATGATTGAACCGAGGTCCACAATTATTTTTTAAAGAAAGCATCGATGCACGCATCTCGAAAGGCTTCATTTATATCAGGATGAGAGTGACAAATTCTGTATATATCCTCTGCTGCTGCGCTATATGCCATTGCAACTGCTGCTTCGTTGATTAGCGTATCAGCGTATGCTCCTATGATATGCACACCTAGTATTGTATCTGCTCTGCTACAAGTCAGCACTTTCACGAATCCTTCAGCATCATCAGTGATTTTTGCTCTGCCGTTTGCAGCAAATTGACATTTACCAACTTTGTACTTACGGCCAGCATTTTTGAGTTCCTCTTCGGTTTTACCAATCGAAGAAACCGCAGGGTGAGTGTAAATGACAGATGGTATGATTCCATAATCAACGTGAGGTGACTGTCCTGCTATTATCTCTGCAACTGCCACTCCTTCTTCCTCTGCTTTATGAGCAAGCATTGCTCCACCGATCACATCACCAATAGCAAATATTCCTTTCACATTAGTTTCATATCTGTTGTTAACTTGAACGAAACCGCGATTATCTTTTTCTATTTTTTCATCAATACCAAGATTCTCAGTGCATGGTTTGCGTCCTGCTGCCACCAATACCTTATCCGCCTCTATAGTGTTTGTTTGATTATCTTTTACAGAGCAAACTTTCACACTCAAAGAATTACTACTTTGTTTTATCTCCTCAACTTTAGTGCTAAGTAAAAATTTTATTCCTTGTTTTTGTAGACTAGAAAGTAGAGACTTACTTAATTCTCCATCCATTGCTGCAGCGATTCTGTCAAAAAATTCTACTACAGTGACTTCAGACCCTAGCCTCCTCCATACAGAAGACATTTCAAGCCCTATTGCCCCGGCTCCGATTACGACAAGTTTTTTTGGTACTTCAGTTAAAGATAATGCACCAGTTGATGAAATAATACTTTTCTCATCGATATTAATTCCTGGCAAAGAAATAACGTCAGAACCGGTTGCAATTACTATATTTTTTGTCTTCAGCACCTTACCTTCAACTGAAACTTCAAGATTACCTTGGTCAAAAGAAGCAAGCCCATTGATTTTAGTGATTTTGTGAAGGTTAAACAGATATTCTATACCTTTTCCAAGTTCCTGAACTCTGGCGTCCTTATAGCCTAGCATTTCTTTTAAATCGAAACTTGCATCCTTAATTTTTATGCCAAGCTTCGACAGATCATTTTTCGTGTGAGCATACTGATAGGAAGAATGAAGTAGTGCTTTGGAAGGTATGCATCCAACTCGCAAGCATGTACCACCAAAAATGCTATTTTTATCTATGCAGGCAACTTTCAATCCAAGTTTTGCAGCAGCGATAGCACACTTATAGCCTCCTGGGCCACCACCTATAACAATTAAATCATAATCAGTCATAAAAAACAAACCTATTTTCTAAAGAATAAACACCTTTTCCCTCAGTTGTTACATATATCTTATTGCGAGTAAACACTGGAGTGTGAAACACATTACCAGGTACTTTGACTACCTTTCCTGCACTTTCAGATCCCGGAAAAGCAAACATTGAACCTTTATTGCTTGTCACCCACAGTGTATGGGCATGCATAATTGGAGCAAACAATTGCGTATTTTCTATTAAATCAGATGCCCAGACTGTTTCTCCATTTTTTATATCCAGGCCAATTATTTTATCGTCTTTAGTAACTATAAAAATTCTTCCGCCTTCTTTTTGTTTCTCTGCAGGAATAAGAGGACTATAATATGACTCAATGTCTGATACACTTTTTACTTGCAGTGACTTTGACCATAAAATATTTCCTGATTTCACGTCAATGCTATAAATATAAGAATTATTTGTAGCTATTAAAGTATCGCCAAGCACTCTCGGTGTAGTAGTTACATCTGTGAGCTGTGTATCCAAAAGGTTTGTAGCCAATTTTTGGCTCCACAATTTTTTACCGTCTTCATTAAAAGCTATTAACTCACCATTTGAAAATGGTGCTATTATTTTATCATTAGAAATTGCTGGCGATATGGAATACAAACCTCGAACCTCATTGATGCCGTTTTGATAAGTCCAAACGAAGCTGCCATCTTTTATATCAAACACGTACAGATAATTATCAATAGTCAATACTACCAATTTATTGTTTATTACTGCTGCTTTCCCTCTTACTGGAGCTCTCAATTCTTTTTCCCACTGAATCTCGCCGGTTTTTGCATCTATTGTGTGTAGAACGTTATCCACTATAAAGAAAACGTTTCCTCTGTGACGCAATAGGCTCATGTTACTAATTTTTTTTCTGTGTGAGAGGTGTAATTTCCAATTCATAGCCTTTGAGTTATCAATATCAAAGGAATATAAAGCGCCGTGCTTGTCTGATAAAATAACGCTATCTTCTGTAAGCACTGGAGCTACATATCCTTGAGATAGTTTTTTATCCACTAGACTTATTCTCTCGCTTGCCATTGTGTAACTGCTACACAATAACATTATCATGACAATTATTACTTTCATTATTTATTGAAAACAAGATTCATTAATATACATCTTAAGAACCTTAATTACAACGGAAATGTTCTTGCTGCATGTTAAAAACGTTGATTTATGAACGAAATATTATATTATTATGTGAGATAATGTATACTCTTAGAGGTAGTACACCTCATCCACTATGCGGCAACGTGCATAGCTGTACGAACATTGAGATATAAAAGTAATTTATACCAAGAAGAAAGATGTCATCCAAATAGCCTCTTTTCCTGTCATCCCAGTGCTGGACACTGGGATGGCTCTGTTGCATCGCAACTGAAAAAATCTGGTGGCTACTGACAAAATTCATTATAAAATAGCCATTTAACCGCTTAAGGAAAAATATGCCACAAAAAATGAGAGTTAGTAACTGCCATGAATATAACAAATTTCTAGAAAAAAGAGGAAATATTTTTTGTTACATCGATAAAGCTATCGAAAATTGGTATGAAAATAGTCCAAAAATGCAGGGCGGCAACTATATTTATAGTGATAAAGTTGTGATTTTAGTGCATATAATCGTTAATCTTTTTAGAATTGGCTTAAGACAAACAGTCGGATTTATAAAAGGATATTTGCAACAAATAGGAAGAGATTTAGCAGTTATCAGCTATTCGCAAGCTTCAAAAAAAACTTAATATTAAGATCAATGATTGCAGAATTGATAAAAATAATATGGAAGATATCGAAATTGCCATAGATAGCACAAGCATCAGCATTTATAACAACACACAGCAAGGAAAATAGCGCTGACAGAAAATATCGTGGTTATGAACAGACAAGAAAATTGCATGTAATGTTGAATATAAACAGCAAAAAAGCCATAGCTGCAAAATACAGTAACGGTCTGATCACTATGGAGCTTGCGATTTACTTAAAGGAGTTAATTTTCAGCATGCCATAAAAGCACTATATGCAGACAGAGCATATGACCATACGCGTCAAGTTAAGAGATTGTAAGTAAATTCAGGGAAGTTAAGGTAGATACTCTAGTTTTTCTGTACTTGTCTTTTAATGAAAATCGAGACCAAGTTATGGTAAGCTTTTTAAGAAAAACTTTCAAACTATTAACTTTATTCTTTAGTGCTAAAAATAACTCTATAACCCGCTTTTTTAGCTCAATAAATGCCTTTGTTAAGCTAAGTTCTGTATTCTTTTTCACTTCTGTGCAACCAACTATGCCGTGAAATATAAGAATTGCGCACAATTTAGCATATAGTTCACATAATACTCTGCATGGCTTTCCTTTTAGCTTATCAAGTCTGATATGGCTTTTATACAATTTAAATAATAACTCAATTTGCCACCTTACTCTGTAAATCGTTAATACTTGCTCAGCACTAATTTTATTTTCTGGAACATTAGTTATAAATATTGACCAGTTCAACAATTTTTGATTTCTTTTAGAGGATGTATATCCCTGCGATCTTGCTAATCTATTAGCTTTCCTTCTTCTGGCCATAGACTGTTCTTCAGTTAGTTTCTGACATATAATTCTTACTCTAATTTTTGCTTCTTTTCCTAACAATACCTCGTTTTCTAAAAATAACTTATCCTCTAAACATTCTAATAACTCCATTTTTTGATTTGTTTCTACATCATATATGTTGGTATCGGATTTATAACGACTTATGAAATAAGCTCCTATTTCATTGATTTGTTTAAAAGAACTTGGCACAAAATAACCGAGATCAGATATTAGCAAATCATTGCTTAATATATTACTTAAATGTTTCCTATATCCCTGGTCTGATCTTACTCCCTCCGTTAAATTAAGTTGGTCTATTATCTGATTCATGTAGTCGAAAACTAATTGTAACTTTATTCCAGACTTAGTATTGCTTTCATAGCCACTGTAGCTAGTACCATAACCTTTATACATCTCTTCCATACTGTTAGGTAGAGTAATATAGCTACTGTCCAATAATTTAACACTATTAAATTGCTGTAAGATTTTGCAATCAACTTGCAAGATATTTTTGAAGAGAAGCACAGATTCATTATACATCCTTTTCATAAATTCCACTGCTTCTTCAGTAAATCTAAAATCCAAACCTTGTTTTGTTATATCTATCGAGTCCTCGTTTAGTAATTGACACATTGTTTCTACGCTACAATTATCAACCCCTATATTACCCAAGACCATGGCTTTTACGAACGATGAACCTTTTAGCTTTCTCTTTCTTTTTATAAACCTTGTTGTAATTGAGATTTTGTCTGCTTTTTCATTAAAAAATTCTTTGAGCTTTTTTGATAAGCTAGTTATTTTATTCATTGGTTCTCTCACTAAAAGTATTTCTGGGAGAACTTATACCTTATTATTCTATCTCTTTCATACCTTTATTTCCTTAACTTGACGCGTATGG
>NZ_JAPQLN010000067.1:0-7517 GCF_028981745.1 Wolbachia endosymbiont of Drosophila tristis
ATAAGCTGAACGCGCTTATAAAGCGTTACAAGACATCAAAAAATGCCAATACTCGACAGAGATAGTAAAAGACTAGCTAACTCGGGGATTTTTTGTCTTTTTTTCTGCTTAGTCAATTTCTTAAACATTTGCAGCGTAGGTTAGTTGCAATTAAAAGCGGCTGAATCTCGCTTGTCAAGCGTTTAAAACATAAAAAACGCCAATATTTTAAAGCGGATAATAACCTCAGGGCTTCTTTTGCCTTTTTTTTCATTTAGTAAATTTCTTAAACATTTATAGCTAAACGACAACCGTCATCCCGCTGCTTGTTAGCGGCTGAGATACCGCGAATGAATCGCGGTATGACGGTTCGCAGAGGCATGACGGTTCATGGCAGCACGATAAGCTCGTCATCCCGCTACGTGTTAGCGGGATCTCTTGTTAGCGCCGCGGCGGTATATTTGTCATCCCGCTAGCGGGATCTATGTTGAGAGATACCGCGAATGAATCGCGGTATGACGGTTTGTGGCGGTATGACGATAAGACACAAAGCCTAATGGAAAAAACTGCGAACGCCAGTGAAAAACATAGCAATTTTATTTTCATTTGCAGCTTTTATCACATCTTGATCTTTCAGCGAGCCGCCGGGCTGAATTATAGCTGTAATCTCATGTTTTGCACTTTCTACTATGCTATCTGGGAATGGAAAAAATGCATCTGAAGCAAGCACTGCACCTTTACATTTTTCACCTGCTTTTTTCACTGCAATGTTCACACTATCTATTCTGCTTGTTTGCCCTGCACCGATGCCAATAGCACAACCATCTTTTGCTATAACTATTGCGTTGGATTTCACATGCTTACATATTTTCCAGGCAAAAATAAGATCTTTTTTTTCTTTGTCTGTTGCAGTGCATTCTGTTACTTGTTCTGCTTTTATTGTGTGGTCATTATTTTCTTGCACCAAAAACCCACCAACAACATTTTTAGTTTGGTATTTCACATTTTGTTGAAAAGATTTATGAATAATCACTCTTAAATTTTTCTTTCTTTGTAAAATTTTTAGTGCCTCATTGTTTACCGATGGTGCTATCACTACTTCCAAAAATATCTCGTTTAATTTTTCTGCTAGCTTTAAATCTATCTCCCGGTTTAAGGCAACTATACCACCAAAACTGCTTACTTCATCGCACGATAGAGCTTTTTCATATGCCTCCAAAGCATTATTACCAATAGCAGCGCCACATGGGTTATTATGCTTGATTATCACTGCTGCAGGTTCTTCGAATTCAGAAGTTATGTTAAGTGCGGATTCTATATCTACTATATTATTATAACTCAACTCTTTTCCATGTAGTTTTTCCAACGGATATTCTGTAAATTGATTACTATAAAATGCAGCTTTTTGATGGGGATTTTCACCATACCTGAGTTCTTGTACTTTATGCCCGTATAGAGCAAAAAACTCTGGTAACTCATTATTTTTACTCTGGGATAAAAACCAACTGTGAATATTAGAATCGTAGTGTGCAGTGAGAGCAAATGCTTTGGTTGCTAAGTGTTTTCTATATTCCAATGTTGTTTTATTGTTATTTTCTATCATCTCAGCTTTCAGTGCTTCATAGTCTTGAATGCTAGAAATAACTGAAGTAAAACGAAAGTTTTTTGCTGCAGCTCTAATTAACGCCACTCCGCCGATATCAATTTGTTCTATAATTTGCTCTTCATTTGAGCCGCTACTTACTGTCTCCCAAAATGGGTATAGGTTAGTTATAAGCAGTTCTATTGGCTCAATACCTAGATTTTGTATTTCCGTTTTGTGTTTTTCTCTATTGCAAAGTATGCCTCCATGAATTTTAGGGTGTAAAGTTTTTACTCTACCACCCAGTATCTCTGGAAATTGTGTGTAATCTGAGACCTCTTGTGTTTTTATTCCTGCACTAGATAGCACTTTATAAGTATTGCCCGTTGAAAGAATTTCTATTTGTTGCTGCGTTAAAAACGATGCAAGATCAATTATATTCGTTTTATCGTATACTGATATTAAAGCTCTTTTTATTTTCATTTTTATATGGAAAGTTTTTTAAGATTATATCTAAGAAAAGGAAATTTAGCTATTACATTTCTACACTAATTTAAAGCAGCCTATTCTATAAATTTTTTTACCATGCTTGATTTCAAGCCACGAATAAAATCTTCAATACTGCAAGGATTTCTCCCTTCCATTTGTACAACTTTAGGAATTAAAGTGCCACCTTTTAAACTTATGTGCATATTATCGTTAACAATCTTACCTTGTTCTGAAGCGAGAGCTTCAAAGTCAGCATCAAGTATCCTGATACGTTTATTTTCTATCTTAATGAATGCTTTTGGGTAAAACGCTTTAACTTTTCTATAAGCAACTTCACAAGCATCACTTGCATAAATTTTATAGTCTTCCACTTTGTCAGCGTAACATGCATCGTTATCGTTCTGTTTTAAGGGAAGCTGTTTTTCAATTTCGTTTAGCACTTTCAGCAGTAAATCACTGCCTAGCTTAGATAATTTATCATGCAATGTCTTGTAATTATCGTTCTTTTCGATAAGAAATTTTTCCTGTTTTAAAATAGTGCCGGAATCTAATCCTTCATCCAATTGCATAATGCTAACCCCGGTTTCTTGATCTCCTGCTAAAATTGTGTGCTGTATCGGGGCTGCACCACGCCACCTTGGTAGTAATGAAGGATGAATATTAATACAACCATATTTAGGAATATTCAAAATTTCTCTTGGAAGTATCAATCCATACGCGGCAACAACCGCAACGTCTGGCTTGAAATTTCTAAATTTTTCTTGCTCTGCCGAGAACTTTAGAGAGATAGGAGTACATACCTCTATGTTACTTTCTTCAGCGATAACATGTACTGGAGATTTCGTTGGCTTCTGTCCACGCCCCGAAGGTTTTGGAGCCTTGGTGTATACTGCCACCACTTCGCTCTTTGATTTCAGTAACAAGCTCAGAGAATTAACAGCAAATCCTGGTGATCCCATGAAAATAATTCTCATGGTGTTTTTGCTTTAAGAATTCTCCGCTAATTTACCACTTACAGTTTCTACTAATTTGGCAAAATCATCCTTATAATTAACTGCCATCTCAGCAAGAATTTTTCTATTTAAATCAATGCCGGCAAGTGTAAGACCATGCATAAACCTACCATAAGTAAGCCCATGCTCTCTTGCTGCTGCATTAATACGTATTATCCATAAGCTACGGAAATCACGTTTACGGGTTCTTCTGTCTCTGTAAGCATATTGCAGTGCTTTTTCAACTCTTTGTAATGCAATTCTATAACAGCTTTTTGCACGCCCTCTATAACCCTTTGCCAGTTTCAATATTTTTTTATGACGAGCGTGAGTAGTGACTCCACGTTTTACCCGAGCCATTTTATTTTACCTCCATTTTGTTAAATACCGTAAGGCATATGAAGCTTAACTATACGCGAGTCAGATTTACCAAGAATCGTTGTACCGCGCTGATTACGAATATTAGATTTACTTCTCTTTACCATGCCATGCCTTTTGCCTGACTGAGTAGAAATAACTTTACCCTTAGCTGTAAGGTGAAAGCGCTTTTTCACAGAAGATTTGGTTTTTAATTTTATTTTCTTCATATTCCAAATAAATTTACAAGCACTACTATTGAGTTCTTTAATAGTAATTAAGCATTAGTATAAATAATTTTATTAAAGAATCAAATTAAAATTGTATATTAAAGGAGTTTAAAAGTAATTACGCCCAATATGTGTGTTATACCTTCTTTATTCCCAAGTGGCAACAATACTTGCCTCATTTTAACACTTTCACTTTCTTCCTCTTCATTGATCGGGCATTTACTCTCTATTACAGTATCAAGTTTATCAATAACTGCATCTATTTTATATAGTCGCAAAAATGGTGCATCAATTGCATACTTATTATCAATGCGCGTCTTTTTCTCAAAACCATAGAATTCAACAGCCTTTTCTCCTGCATTTTCACAAATATAACCTTGATCCTTGACTTCAATGACAAAACAATGCTGCCATGATTCCATTATTTCTGCAGTGTCTATTTCATGCCTTTCTGGCCAATCTCTGTCTGATCCTTTTATGTCATTCCAGTGTTGAGTCACCACATTTGCTATTCTTTTTTCTTTGCCTACATAAATTTCCATTCCAATTTCCACATATAAAACACAGATATGAGGTAAATTTATCGTGAATATATTGATTTTTTCTTACCACAAGGTGCATGTCACTAGAAGTTCTGAGATCTAGAGAGTGGTATTGATTTTATTTCCATTACAACTTATTATTTATAGATAACCTCAATAAAAACGATGAAGCTAAACGAAATCAGAGAAAGATTTATAAAATTTTTTGTAAATAATGACCACGAGCAGGTTTCTTCTTCTCCTTTGATTCCAGAACATGACCCAACGCTCATGTTCACAAATGCTGGTATGGTGCAGTTTAAAAATATTTTTACTGGTGCTCAAAAAACTGAAATGAAACGTGCTGTCTCAAGTCAAAAGTGCCTAAGAGCAGGCGGTAAACACAATGATCTGGAAAATGTTGGCTATACAACTCGGCATCACACATTTTTTGAAATGCTCGGAAATTTTAGCTTCGGTGATTACTTTAAGGAAACTGCGATAGAATTTGCGTGGGAATTTATCACTAAAGAGTTATCTCTTGATAAAAACAGACTATCCATAACCGTCTACCATACTGATGATGAGGCGTACGAGATTTGGCGTAAGATAAGTGGCTTTTCAAGTGATAAAATCATAAGAATTACAACGGATGATAACTTTTGGAGTATGGGAAGCACTGGTCCGTGCGGTCCATGTTCTGAAATTTTTTATGACCATGGGAGTCCTAATTTACAAGAGGGCGATAGAATTGTTGAAATCTGGAATCTGGTATTCATGGAGTTTAACAAAGATGAAGAAGGTAATTTACACAAATTGCCAAAAAAATGCATCGATACTGGAATGGGCCTTGAAAGAATAGCGGCTGTTATGCAAAACGTCCATGATAACTATGATATTGATCTATTTTCTGCTCTGATAAGTAAATCACAAGAGTACTGTGGAAGAACGGAAAATAAAATAGCGCATAAGATCATAGCAGATCATCTTCGCGCGGCTGCATTTCTCATCGCAGAAGGAGTGCTTCCTGGAAATGAGGGCAGGAATTACGTATTACGCAGATTAATTAGGAGAGCCACACGTTATATTCACCTGCTTGGATATAATGATTCCCTACTCCATCGTATTTTTCCAGTGTTGATAGATAGCACGAGTTCGGCTTATATGGGAGCTGAATTAGTCAGAGCTAAAAGCTTAATAGAAACGACGTTAAAATCAGAGGAAGAAAACTTTAAAGACACTTTGATGAAAGGTATCAATCTCCTGGAGAAATTCACTACAGATTTAAAATCGGGCGATACTTTGCCTGGAGAATCAGCGTTTAAGCTATATGACACCTACGGATTTCCTTTGGATATTACACTTGATATTTTAAAAGAGAAAAAAATAAATTTTGACCAGAAGGGTTTTGATGATGCAATGGGAGAACAAAAAGAGAGAGCACGTGCTAAATGGGCTGGATCTGGTGAAAAATCTGTTGAGCAAGTATGGTTTGATTTGATCAATAAATTTGGCAAAACAAAATTTGTTGGTTATGAGTTCAATGAAGTAAGTGATGCGAAAATACTAGCTATAGTTTCCTCTAAAAATGAAGTAATTGATTCTGCAAAGGAGGGAGAAAAGATAACCATTATACTTGATAAAACACCTTTTTATGGCGAGTCAGGTGGACAAGTGGGAGATACTGGCAGTCTGATCAAATCTGATAGAAGTATTATTATAGTCAAGAATACCAATAAGGTTAATGACCTATATTTGCACAGATGCATAGTTAAGTTCGGTTCAATTTGTAAAGGTAACACAGTTGCAGCAAGCATTGACAAGGAAAGAAGGCAAACCTTAAGAAGAAATCATTCAGCTACACATCTTCTGCACTTTACACTCAGAAAAATTCTAGGTGATCATGTCACTCAAAAAGGTTCCCTAGTTGCACCAGATAGACTGAGATTCGACTTCAGCCATAACACTCAAATGACTCAAGATCAGTTGTTTTGGGTAGAGGATATGGTAAACTCTCTAATCAGAGAAAATCTTTCCGCATCTACAAAAATTCAAAGCATGAATCAGGCAATAGACGAAGGAGCTATGGCGTTATTCGGTGAAAAATATGGCAACCAAGTAAGAGTAGTGAAGATTGGAGATTCAAGGGAACTGTGTGGTGGCACACACGTTGAACATACTGGAGAAATTGGTTTGTTTAAGATAGTAACAGAGAGTTCTGTTGCTTTTGGAGTGAGGAGAATTGAAGCTTTAACTGGTCAGGAAGCAATCAATTATGTACGTGATAATGAAATTAACTTAAAAAAAGTTGCAGAATTCGTAAAAGCGCCAGTGAGTGAAATAACAAGCAGATTAAGTATTTTAAGTCAAGAACACAAAAAATCCGAAACCAAAATAAAAAACCTATATAAAAAGCTTGTGAGTGCAGAGAATATAAAAAGCACCGAAATAAATGGAATAAATTTTATAAGCCACACTTTCGCTGATATTCCAGCAAATGTAATAAGAGAGTTTGTTTTGCAGCAACAAAAACCAAAAACGGTAATAGCTTTTACGGCAACAGAAAAAGATAAAACAGTCTTGATTATTAAAGTAAGTAAAGACTTAATCAATAAGATTAGCGCAAAAGAACTAATATCCATAGCAGTTAAAAAGAACTGTGGTGGGAATGCTGAACTTGCACAAACAGGCTGTGATAGCAATAAAATAGATGATGCCATTACAGCCATTTATAGCAAAATAACAGCTTCTAAGCACTCTACGTCATACCACCACGAACCGTCATACCGCCGCGGCGCTAACAAGCAGCGGGATACTTAACCATCGTCTACACCGTCATACCGCGATTCATTCGCGGTATCTCTTAGCATAGATCCCGCTAACAGGTAGCGGGATGACGGTTGTCAGGCTAGCTGTCATCCAAGTAGCTCGACTACTTGGATCCAGGAAAAAGAATGGTGTCATGAAAGTAGCTGACACTGATTCCTTTATGATGGTGTCATCCCAGTGCCCAGACACTGGGATCCAGGAAACTTAATTGCAAGTAATGCATTGGATTTGGTGAGTATGGGTTTTGCGTTATAGAATGAAGCACTTTTGGTGAATTTATAAAGAAAGCTGGATCCCAGTGTCAAGCACTGGGATGACAAGGTATAAACCTTATCTTCATGCCGCCGCGAACCGTCATACCGCGATTCATTCGCGGTATCTCAGCCGCTAACAAGAGATCCCGCTAACAAGTAGCGGGATGACGGTTGTCGTTCAGCCACAAACATTGAGAAATTTACCAAATGAAAAAAAAGGCAAAAGAAGCCCCGTGGTTATTATCCGCTTTAAAATATTGGCGTTTTTTATGTTTTAAACGCTT
>NZ_JAPQLN010000068.1:0-6082 GCF_028981745.1 Wolbachia endosymbiont of Drosophila tristis
CGTTAACAAGCGTAAACCTGCCAAAAATCTACTATTACATAGTGATCAAGGTTCACAATATACTTCGCAAGGTTATCAATATCTCTTATCCATAAAAAACATAGATGAGTTATAAAGGTTGTTGTTACGACAATTCTGTTGTGGAAAGCTTCTTCAGTTCTCTAAAAAGGGAGTTACCAATAGACACCTCTCGGCACTCTAAACAGCATATCAAAACTGCTATATTTGAATATATAGAAATTTTTTATAACAAACAACGTCACTATTAACTATTGCATTCCTGAGCATTTTGATTCATCATTCTCCTTGTGAAAAACATTCCAAACTTTCTCTCCACTTTTTCTGGGTAAGGTCAGTCAGCTACTTGGATGACAGGGGAGGGAGGTGCTACCCTGACAATCGTCATCCCGCTACGTGTTAGCGGGATCTAGAGATACCGCGAATGAATCGCGGTATGACGGTCTGCAGCGGTATGACGTAGGGCTGCACTAGCTATATCATGCATTTTATTAACCGACACTATAAACAATATCCTTACAATTATGAGATTGAACCACAACTTGCTCAAGCGTTAAGCTGCTGCGTTTAGCGTCTTTACTGTGATTTTCCCCAAGAACATTTGTTCTTTCTCGTTTTATTTCCTCAATGAATTTCCCATTAACATCTTTAGGATCAATCTCTTCTTCAGAATATATAAGGTTAGTGCAATTTGTTTTTCTATAATAATGCACGCCAAGACATATAATTGATAATGCAAGTATACCAGAACCTATAAGTAATGATAATCCTATGTTATTAGTCAAAGGGTTTTGGTAAAATTTTTGTACACCATTAACACCATGTGTTGCAAGTAGCCCTAGAGGAAACGCTATATTTGCAGCAACTACACCAGTAAATAATGCAGTAAATATTGGTCTGTCGTTAATTACTGATTTTATTTTATTAGTTCTAGTAATTACTTTTTCGTCAATGTTAGTGAAGCCTTGTTTAGCTTCCCAAGCATTAAGTACAAAATTTGAATGAGTGCCATTGCTATATTCCAGTCTTACAGATTTTATAGCTTTATCTTTTGGCTGGTGCTCCAACACCTCAGCTAAAATTTTATCCGCATCTTTTTTTTGAATGGAATGTTCTTCAGTATCTATAAATTGCCTTGTTGCAAAAAATATTGGACCAATTGCAAGCAATGCAGCAAGTGCGATAACTGGTATAGTGATATATTTTGGGCTGTTTGTAAAAAATGCAATAAATTTTGCTTTATCTTGTAAATATAATAAAGCTGCAGATATACTGAGTATAATAGCACTTGCAGTAAAAATTATAAAGCCCTTCTGCTGCATGGAATACTTTGCTCTTGGCAAGAATCTGTTTGTTTTTTTATTTGTTGTGCCACCTACATCAGAATTTAGTGACAAAGACTCTTCAGAGTCATCTGTCTTATATGATGGTGGAGAAGTTGAAGGTACATTGCTAAGTTTGTTACTTGATTCTCTGCTTAACCGTGTTAATGTTTTATCAAGATCATCAGGATCATCAAATACTGTCTCTTGAGAAGGGGATCTGCTTAGAGTTGAATTTTGTGGCACGTCAACATGAGTTTCTTCACCTTTTGTTTCTTCTAGGGAAGGAGGTGATACTTGAGTCTCAAGAGTTAACGGATCTCTTGAATTAGCATTGCTGTTTTTTTTCTCTTTAAATTCTTCCTCTAACAAAGCTTCTAAAGCTGTATTTTCATCATTTTTTTTCGGAGTACTTGTCCTAAGTGCTGGTATTGGTAAAATTCCTGGTGTTATCTCGCCATCTTCACTTATTGATGTGGAAGAAATTAATGTTACTGTTTGTTCTGCATTTACTGGTCCAGGCATATTCACTCCAAAATTAATTACTATGCTGCATTGATTACGCTATAGTTATTAAGATATAGTAAATACCAATTTACGGATAATTATTAGTATAGAAATTGTCTATCAAAGATTCTTTCATTCAGAGGGTAATCTTTGTCAAAAAGCAAAGTTATTGTGTTTTCGTGGTCTTTTTGTATTTTTATCTGTGATATATTATGAAACTCCTTGTAATCTGATACTACAAGTGCTGGACGGTTTTTTGTGTCGTTAATGTCAATTTGTACGATTGTATCGTTTGATATTAACGCTCCATTCCAATGCCTTGGGTAATAGCTATTGATAGAAGTGAGTGCAAGTAAATTTGAATTTAGCGGCAAGATTGGGCCACCGGCAGAGAAGTTGTATGCAGTGCTGCCTGTGGGGGTAGATAATATTACTCCGTCCCCTCTAAATTTTTCTACTTTTAGCTTATCATTAATAGTAATATTCATCTCTACTATTTGGTTCGCTTTTCTAAAAACGTATACTTCGTTTACTGCTATGTAATGATATCTCTTGCCACTTGTGTCTGTTGCTTCCATTTTTAGCAAAGTTAACTGAGTTGAAGTTGCATGCTCTATATGATCAATTAAATCTTCACTGCAGCTAAAGCATTTATTCATCAAAAACCCAACATTGCCAGTGTTTATCCCATACACATGCATGTTTTTATTTTCTATGACGTAATTGTGCAAAGTGCGTAGCATAAAGCCATCACCGCCAACAACTATCAATAGATCGATTTCGGACTTATTTTCTTCTGTTATATTGATCAAATTAAGTTTCTTTAATAGTTTAGATACTTCCTGCGATTTTGGTGATGGAGAAGCAACATAGCCTATATTTTTGTATTTATGCATGCTTCAGTAAACTCTCTAAAACTTAAAGAGGAGGAGAATTAGAAAATGCTTCCATATTTATCGTTAAACTTAGCTAATTTGCTAGTTTTACTTGCTAACCCGCTTGTCAAACTTCCAGTCCATGCAGGGTGAGTAAGAGGATCTCTATCAAGTTTTACCCTATCTCCCTCCTTTCCATAAGTGGAACGAGTTTCAAACTCCTGACCGTCTGTCATAACTATAATAATTTTATGATAATTCATTGTTGTTTATAAACTTTTAGTCAGCTAATATTCTAGTGAACTTAATTCACTAAGTCAATCATTATTCTAAAATATTGACAAAAAATAAATAAAGTAGTATATTTAATAAGGAATAAATAATAACTATCATGATTTTTGCTTTCCCCGGTCAGGGCTCTCAGTTTGTAGGAATGGGAAAGAGCTTATATAGTGAGTTTTCTGTTGCAAGACAAGTATTTAATGAAGTAGATAGCATATTGGATGGAAAGCTGTCTCATTTAATCTTCAACGGTCCTATTGAAGAATTAACCATTACAGAAAACGCTCAGCCAGCTATAATGGCAGTATCAATTGCAATGCTACGTGTTATGGAGCATGTGTTTGGCAAATCTCTTTTCACTGATCACAATGTTAAATATGTTTGTGGGCATTCAGTTGGCGAATATACAGCGCTGTGTGCTGCAGGAGCGTTAACGCTTGAGTCTGCAATCAAGCTGCTGAAAGTTCGCAGCGAAGCAATGCATGAAGCTTCACTGAAATGTAAAGGCGGAATGGTTGCGTTGCTTGGAGCAGAGATAAATGAAGTGGAAGATATATTGAAATCAGTTCAAATTGACGGAATTTGTGAAATTGCAAACGATAACGGTGGCGGACAAGTGGTTATAAGTGGCACTAGAGAAGCTCTTGAAATGTTACCCGATTTATTCAAAAACTCGAGTGTGAGGAAACTAATTAAATTACAGGTTAGTGGGCCTTTTCATTCATCTCTTATGAAACCTGCTGATGAAAAAGTTTTGGAGTTTTTGAAGGGTATTAAAATAACCCGTCCTATAGTTCCTTTGATATCAAATGTTACAGCTAAAGAGGAGAGTGATCCCAAAGTTATAAAAACTTTACTCGCCAAGCAAGTTGTAAGCAGAGTGAAATGGAGAGAAATGGTTTTGTATATGTCAAGCCGTGGCATTAACAAATTTGTTGAAATTGGCCCTAATAAAGTTTTATCTAATTTGGTCAAAAGAATTGACCAATCTATCAGTACAAAAAATATAGATAGTATTGGTGATATTGACAGCTTCTTTAATGAATCATTAGTACTAACAGCGAAAAATTTAAAAGTTGGATTAAGTTAAAACACATCTATTTGATGTCATTCCGGTGCATAACGCTGCCTAGCTGGAATGACAGAGGGTAATGCAAGAAATCAACGAACTGCCTGTCATTTCGTTTGGTTTTTTAATTCCAAGTAGCTGTAAAATAGTAGGGGCAATGTCAGATAACCTTCCGTCTCTTAGTTTTAGATTATCGCAAGACACAATAAATGGCACTTTATTTAGAGTGTGTGCTGTATGAGGTGTATTATTTTCTTCATCGAACATACATTCCACGTTACCATGGTCTGCAGTAACAATTAATGCGGTGTTGCTTGACTTTTTAACAGCATTCAGCACTTTCGCAAGACAATCATCTACAGCTAGCACAGCTTTCTCGGCTGCTTTTATATTACCTGTATGCCCTACCATATCAGGATTAGCGTAATTTACAACTATCAGTGCGAATTCTTGGGAGTGAATTTTTTCTACAAGCTTTTCTGTGAGCTCGAAGGCTGACATTTCGGGCTGCAAATCGTAAGTTTGAACTTTTGGTGAGGGAATGAGTATTCTTTCTTCACCAGAGAAAGGTTCTTCTTTTCCACAATTGAAAAAGAAAGTCACATGAGCGTATTTCTCGGTTTCGGCGATACGTAATTGTCGTAATTTATTGTCTTCTATTGTTTGTCCTAGAGTATCAGCGAAAGAAGTAGGAGGAAAAATATAAGGAATTTTGAGATCTTCTTTATACTTCATCATACTTAAAATTGAAGAGAATTTTGCTACCTTAGCGTAATCTGTTTTGCCAAGCAAAATACTTGCTAATTGTATCATTCGATCAGCACGAAAGTTAGCCAACAGCACTCCATCTTCTGGTTTTATACCTTGATAATCACCTATTACTGCGGGCCTGATAAACTCATCAGTTATGTTATTTTGATAGTTATTCTCAATCAACGATACTGCATTATCATGACAAGGTGCCCTTGCAAATGCGATAGCCTCATAAGCTTCGATTGTTCTCTTCCACCTGTTGTCACGGTCCATAGCATAGTAACGCCCAGAAACAGTAGCAATTCTTGTGTCATTTCCCTTTATACTCTTTGTAAATTCTTGAATGCATTTTTTTCCTGAATTTGGCAATGTGTCTCTGCCATCTAAAAATGCATGTATCACCACTTTTATTCCATGCTGTGATATTTTATTTGCTAAAGTTGAAATATGCTTTTGATGCGAATGAACACCACCATCGGACACCAATCCCATTATATGGCATACTCCGTTCTTACTTTTTAGATCATTAATAAAACTTTGTAGATTTACATTGTTTTCTATTGTTCCAATCTCTTGATTAATGCGCTGAAGGCTTTGTATTACCACTCTACCACTGCCAATATTCATATGGCCAACTTCTGAGTTACCTATTTGACCACCAGGTAACCCCACATCAGCTCCACAGGCGGATAAACTGCATTTTGGATAATTAGAGCTAATATATTGCCAACAGGGTGGATTTGCGTTGCTGATAGCGTTGTATTTATTATTCTCTATTCCATTTCCCCAGCCATCTAGTATACATAAAACCACTGATTTAATGTTCATATAAAATCAACACTAGAATTTCACAGAGAAGAGCTCCCCGGGCCGGATTCGAACCAGCGACCAATTGGTTAACAGCCAACTGCTCTACCACTGAGCTACCGAGGAATAAACCGTTTTTAATTTACCATGTTGAACGTTGGTTGTAAACGTTTTTTGTGTAGACTTTAAGTCCAACTGACCCATAGAAACAAAAAAACTTACTTGACAAACTCCGCCAGCGCCCTTATCATGAGACTGAAGCTATTGTATTTGCTTTCGCCAATCTGCAGATTAAAAGGTAAGGATTACTTAATGTATCGGCGTCTTATGTTCAATTTTTTGCAGTATATAGATACTGTATGTCTTTACAAAACTTCATCTACATCTAGATTTTTATCTAAATAAGCTGAACGCGCTTATAAAGCGTTACAAGACATCAAAAAATGCCA
>NZ_JAPQLN010000069.1:0-5828 GCF_028981745.1 Wolbachia endosymbiont of Drosophila tristis
CCACTGAGAATTTCATATACCTAGCTATGAGTAGGGTTATGTTAAAGAGGGAATATGCTTGAATTTACTTGTTTCCGGACAACCTCTTAAAGCAAAACGCTACATAGATGAGATTAAAAAATCTGCCCCGAATCTTTACAATTTATGTTTTAAATATTTCACACCGCAAGAGAGATTTCTGTATTTAAAACAACGAGATTTTGCAGGAATTGAAGGCATATCCATTGATTACTTGGTGATGGAGAAAGCAAAAAACGTTGCAATGATAGAAGCTAATTTCGATTGGTTGGATGTTGGAACTTGGAATTCAGTTTTAGAATTGAGTGAGAAGTTTAGTAAAGAACCGGCATCATTTCAGCATGTGATGAGAGAAAAAGAACCAGTTTCAACGACAGAAAGTAATAAAAATTTATTGAGTGGAGCTTGTAAGCAACCAAACAAAAGTCTAATTTCATTTATTCATAAAGTTAAGAAAGTAAAGGTGATAAGGAAAGAAGTTAAACCATGGGGATTTTGTAGTATAATTTTAATGAGCGAAAATTTTCTTATAAAATATCTTTTTATCAATCCATTAAGCTGCACTTCTAAGCAATTCCATCACTATAGAGATGAATACCATATAGTGCTATCAGGAGTTGGATATGTTAGTTTAGAAGACAAAGAATATGCTATAGCAAAGGACCATATGATAGAAATCCCAAGGGAAGTTTCCCATAGGATTGAAAATAGAAGCACAAGCTTTCCACTTGAAATAGTTGAATTTCAGATAGGAGAGCATTTATCTGATAATGATATAGTGAGATTGGATGATGTATATGGAAGAATATGGTAACGCCATAAATGCATTTGTTGGCAATTTATAATATGGGTATAGCTGCTTTATGTAAAAAATAATATTTACTAAATCTTAATATTTTAAACCTATACCCATATTTTAATAAATAATGAGTTGTAATTAATATGAAGGATCCATTTAAAAGTGACAATTATAGAGAAAATCTCGGTTTCCTTAAAGAAGCTATAAAAGCAAGAGATGAGTTAGTAACTATTAGACATTATAATAAAACGGTAAGGGATTTATCTCAGGCATTAAAGCGTTTTACAGATAAGGCAGAAGATGTAGCTAAGTTTGTTATACGTAGTGACTCAATTGATTATGTAAAATCGATGAATGGAAAGCCATCAGGTCTTAAGATATTAAAGGAAATATTGAATAGAATCTCGGGAAGAAATGTTCCAGTTAAGAATATAAGTAGTTTTATTGATAAATTACCTCCTCCTACTTCAATGACAATCTTTGAATATCTAGAGGCTTATCGTAAAATTTCAGGTTTGGAGCAAGTTGAAAGAGGAAATATTGCAATAGCTCCAGAAAAGCCAGAACGCAGTTTTCTAAAAGAAGATAGACAAGTAGAAGTTAATTATAATGATTCAGGCCATGGAAATTCATTAGATGAAAAGCCTGGATACAAAGAGATATCAAATTATCAAGAGAAGAAGAGTAAAATTTTAACAGAAAATTCACAAAGTTCAAAATCGCCTAGAGAAGAGCTAATTTATGTAACAGTTCCTAAAGAACATATGGAAGCAAAAAGAGAACTTAAACAAAAACAACAATCTAAACCTCCAATATTGCCAAAACCATCAATAGCACCCCCATTGCCAAAAAAAATGTTTACTGCTGGTCAAGAAGTTAGACAAAAACCAAAAGTAGTAGGAACTGTTCCTAAATCAACTAAAGATAAACCTGAATTACCACTAAAACTTAAAAAGTTAGGTCATACTGATCAAAAATCAAGCACAAAGCTAGAAATGGTAGTATCTTCTATGGAAAAAGAAATTAATTATAATATCGATATTAAAGTACAAGAGATAAGAAAAAAATTCAAACAAAATCAAGCAAAAGAAAGTCCTAATGCGTAAACTATTGAAAGCAGGACCCCTCCTGTTGCACAAGTGAATATAGATGTGGAGAAAAAAACTAGGCCATCACCAAAAGTTGCTTCCCAATCTCGCTTATTTCCAATGAGGGATGAAATATCTCAGATGAATCCCTTATCAGCAAAATCTGATCCGAGACCTCATGTTAGCAAAAATGCTCTTCTCACAGATGTAAATGTAAAGCAACTAGTTGTACAATTTGAAAATTATGGAAGGAAAGAATTATAACTTATTGAATAAACCCAATAATATTCTTGATTTTTTCTATGTTATAAAAGCACAAGCTCTCCACTTGAAATAGTTGAATTTCAGATAGGAGAGCATTTATCTGATAATGATATAGTGAGGTTGGATGATGTATATGGAAGATTTTGAAATTCTAATGTTAAAGATACTCTATAAGTCTGCTAAATTTAAGGAAGCAAAAATCTCTAGTTTTTAAATAAAGAAAAGTCTACAATTATACGAAGTTTCAAAAATATAATGTCTAACCTCAAAATATTTTGTAATGTCCATTGCCTTTGAAATTACTATGGCTGCTTGCTATTTGCGAGCAAGAAATGCCAGATTTTGCTCTATAATGACTTTGTTCTCTATTATCGGCATTGCCCTTGGAGTTGCAACACTAATAGTGGTGATGTCTGTGATGAACGGATTCAGAGCAAAGTTGCTTGACTCAATACTTGGCATTGATGGCCATATTAACGTTTATTTTGATAGGAACATAAATTCAGATTACTACGCAGTTTCAAAATCTATTGAGAGAATTCCTGGTATATTAAAAGCTACTCCTATGACCAATGATCAAGTTATTATTGTAGCAAATGGTAAAATTGCAGGTAGCGTAGTGCGAGGTGTGTCAACTCAAGATTTGCTTGATAGTACTGCCGTTACAAATAATGTAATTATAGGTGATGTAAAAAAATTTGATGAAGGGATAATAATAGGAGCACGCTTAGCAGAAGTTTTGAACATTGACTATGGCGACGAAATTACGTTTATATCATCTGAAGAATTTGATGCATTACTTGGTGAAATGCCGCGAATGAAAAAATATAAAGTTATAGCAATATTTGATATGGGTATGTTTGAGTATGATAATACCTTGATATATATGCCTCTAAAATCAGCACAAGCCTTTTTTAATTATAAAAATAGCATAAAAAATATAGAAGTACTTGTAGACGACGTTACTAGAGCTGATAAGCTGGCAGATGCTATAGAAAAAGAAATAGGAATGGAAGCTGAAAGTTGGCAATCACAGCAAAGCCATTATTTTAGTGCTTTAAAAACTGAAAGAAATGTGATGTTTTTAATTCTCACTTTGATTATAGTTGTAGCAGCGTTTAATATTATCTCAAATTTAATGATGATAGTGCAAGAAAAGAAATCCGCGATTGCAATTATGCGTACATTTGGTGCAACAAGTGGAAGCATTATGCGTATATTTTGCGCTTGTGGTCTATTAATCGGTTTTACGGGAACTTGTCTTGGCTGTATTATAGGTGTCGTTTTTTCTCTCAATATCGAAAGCATTAGAGTGTTTTTAGAAAACATTACTAACATCAAGCTGTTTGATCCTATGATATACTTTTTTTCAAGTTTGCCAGTGATATTAGTACCCCAAGACGTAGTAAATATTTCTGCACTTGCGTTACTCTTATCATTTTTAGCGACAATTGCTCCTGCGTTGCAGGCAGCTGCACAAGATCCTGCGGAGATACTACGTTATGAATGATACTCAGCAAAAGTACATAGGTTGGTTCTTAATTGTATTGTTATTTACCGGTTACATCACAATAAATAACATAATCTTTTTAAAAATAAATCAGCAAGAGAGTGAAAACAATGTGAAAGCTTTAACGGAAAACATGGATGAATTTAGAATGTTGCTTGAAGTTAATCAATCTAGAATAGAAAAAAAGATATTTGACCTCAAGAGAAGTCAGCATACTCAATGTGAGCAAGGTGATAATAACTCAAGATGTAAGAACCTTGCAAAATTGCTATTACTTGTGGTTAAAATGAAGAATTCGTTATTGCGAGAAGCAAAATTTGATAACCATATAAATTCAATAAAGCCTTTTATATCAGAGCTTGACGATCCAGAGATAGAAAATGCAGTAGATGAATTAGAAAATTTGAAAGAGATAAATACCTTACACGAATTGAAGTTATCTTTTGAAAAAACTATTGATACTATCGATTACAACAAAAGTACATTGTCTAAAAAAATCATTTCAAACTGGATAAAGGTAGACGACCGAAATGATCCATTAAGAGTAAAATTCGCAGAAATTGAGGAGTCAATAAATGATAATGATTGGCAAAATATAACTGTTACAGTAAGCAATTTAACGCATTCAGAATTCAAGCTATGGCTGAATAAATTGAATGGTTTTATTGTAGCTTCTAAGAATATTTCAACAATATATCATCACTTATTACAATATATCTCATGATTTATTTTATAATTTTCGCTTTTTCGTTTTTATTTGGTATATGGGTCAAGGTAAGTGGTGAAGTAATAAAATTGGAATTAGGCAATTACACTATAAGTATTGATCTATATTTCATTATTTTTACTTGTGTAGTTTTATTATTTTTATTAATTACACTTGTACGCTTTTTTTCCTCCATTTCATCAACATTTGCCAACATAAGAAATAGAAGAAGGGATAGGGAAGAATTGCTTCTCTTTGAAGCTTTCTTTAGCATAGACTTAGACAATATAGAGAATGCCCAAAAGCTAGTTAAAAGTCTGAGTGAGGAGAGCGATAGGTTGTCTTTAATAAAGCTCTTTAACTCAGGTAAGACGGGAAATTACAGCTTTTTCAGTAACGGTTTAACAAATATTGCAAATAAAAATCGTAACTTAGCTCTACTTCTAGCCAATAAGCTGATTGTCCACCTCAAACAAGAAAAAGTAGTCTTTCAAAAATTTATAGAATATTGCTCTAGTTCAATTAACGATAAAATGCTATCTATTCCCTTTCAAATAGAGCATTGCATATTGAAAGAAGATTGGATTAATGCAATTTTGAGGTTGAAGGAAGCAGTTAAGTCCAATATTTTTCTCCCCTTTGATCATAAAGAAATGTTTGCAGTGTTTTATTGCGCTTTAGCAAAGCAATATGAAAGTAAAGGAAATTTTAAGGAGGCTATAAAGTCTTTATTTAGAGCACAACGTTATAGTGCAATTTTTCAGCCCATCAATTATTTAAAGGCAGAATTATATATTAAACTTGGAAAAATCAGAAAAGCTTCTGCAGTGCTAGAGGCAGAGTATACAGTAAATCCTACTCCTCAGTCAGCTAAAATGTACATCAATTTAAATAGTAAAGGTGCTGACAGACTATACAACTTACGCCCTGATTATTATTTTAGTTACTGTTTACTTGCTTTGTCCTCAATGAGTTCAGGTAAATATGATCTTGCAAGTCAATATTTAGATACTGCTATGAAAAAAGCTAATTACATGTCAATCTACTTTATTGTAATACAACTCAAGGTTACATTGCAAGAACACGACAAGGTAATTTATTGGCTAAACAAGATGGGCTCAGAAGCTTTGCCTGATCCAGGCTGGAAATGTAAAAATTGTAACAGGGAACTAGAACAATGGGATCATAAGTGTTCAAGTTGTAATAGTTTTAATTGTGTTTATTATATATTATAAAATTCCACAAAGTGTAGAAATTAGAGGTTGTCCGGAAACAAGTAAATTCAAGCATATTCCCTCTTTAACATAACCCTACTCATAGCTAGGTATATGAAATTCTCAGTGGATGTTGTGAGTAAATCATACTCCTTCGATAGCCTTCTATTCCTATTAACCCAAGCAAAAGTCCTTTCTACAACCCATCTTCTTGGCTGTACTTTAAACC